>JABSRR010000088.1 GCA_013215025.1 Pseudomonadales bacterium | reverse complement strand
CCTGAGTAAAATACTCGGTCTTTACTCAGCCAAGGTTGTAATATGATTACCATCACAGATTCTGCACAAGCGTATCTCAAAGAATTGCTCGACAAGCAGGATGATGACGTCGTTGGTGTTCGCGTATTCATTAATCAGCCAGGCACGCCAAAAGCCGAAACTTGCATTGCTTACTGCCGTGATGAAGACAAGAAAGAAGGTGATGAGCAAATGGCCTGTGCCGGTTTTACTGCCTATTTTGATTCACGCAGCTGGCCTTTTTTAGAAGATGCCTTGGTTGATTATGCAAAAGATCGTATGGGTGGTCAGCTAACGATAAAAGCGCCTAACGCTAAAATGCCCCGTGTAAATGATGACAGCCCGATTGAAGATCGCATCAATTACGTTTTATACAATGAGATTAATCCGTCGCTGGCCTCGCATGGCGGCGATGTTTCTTTAGTGACGGTAACGGAAGACATGATCGCGATTCTTAAATTTGGTGGCGGTTGTCAGGGGTGTTCGGCTGTTGATATGACCCTAAAGCATGGCGTTGAAAAAACTCTGCTGGAGCAAGTACCTGAACTTAAAGGTGTCAATGACGAAACTGACCATTCAGATACCTCGCAAGCCTATATGTAAGTCGTTGAGGCCAAGTTTTCGAATCTAAGTCGTTAAATCTGAGTCGTCGCATCTAAGTTGTAGAATCTTAGAATCGATAAAAAGCACCGTTATTTAAGTCCTGCATTATTTCAGCGCATTAAAGCAATATTACATCTAAAAAACCTTAGTCTTTGTGCTTTGCGAGTGCTTTTAGTCAGTACTTTGATCAGTGCTGTAAATGAGTGCTGCAAATCAGTTCTTAAATGAATGCTTTTCAAATTCTTGCTGGCTCACACCAACTAGTTTGGATGAACGAAGTGCGGGCCTTAGCCTTATGCTGGGTCTTTGAATAGCTTAGCTGACCTTAAGTTTGATAGCTGACGTTTGATCACAACATAAACCTTGCAAGATCGATTGGGCGTGAGGCCGCTTGGTGCGTATATGCACATACCTTTCACAGCATGACCTTAAAGGAGTAGGTCTTTCTTGAGTAGTGAAACACATATCATTGAATCGGCTACCGTGTTGATATTGCGCCATTCATCCTCTGGTGTAGAGGTATTATTGGCTAAACGAAATCACACGCTCAAATTTTTGCCTGACCACTGGGTGTTTCCCGGTGGCGCCTTAGAGAAAGGTGATCATGCCCAGCAGTGTGATTTGCAGCAAGCCTTGCGCAACGCGGCTGTGAGAGAAGTAGAAGAAGAGGTTGCGATTGTTATTGCGCCGGAGCAGTTAAACTATTTCGCGCATTGGGTGACACCTGCCTCGGCCGAGAAACGCTACTCAACGCATTTCTATTGGACCTTTATAGATCAAACTACTGCGGCGCAGGCTAAAGTAGATGGTTCGGAATTAGTGGCTTTGCAGTGGTTTCAAGCTGCTGATGCAATCGCTCAGCAAGCATCGGCGCAACTGCCAATGTTGCCGCCAACCTTGGTGAGTTTAATGCGCTTAGTGGCTTGTGAAAACGAAGCGTCAGTTCAATCAAACTTATCATTTGATAAGTTTGAGTCTATCACGCCTAAAATGGCGCTATTGGGTGATGATTTGTTGATGTTATACCCTGGTGATATAGCATTCGAGTCGGCCCAGCCGGCGGCTTTTGCGCAAACCGATGGTCTGCATCGCTGCATTTATCGTGACGGTGTCTGGCAATATGTTGATACCAGAGGCGAAGTTTTTTGAGGCTTTCAGCCTCTCCTTACGTATTAAGCATTCAATCTTCGGTGCTACGTCATGGATATTGCGCTTAAAAACATCAAGCTTAACCTCAGTCAGTCACTCAGTTCACATTGCTTTACGGCAACCCTTTTTATTGATGGTAAAGCCTGCTTCGATGTGAAAGATGATGGCTTTGCAGAGCCTATCCTGTATTACCCTTTGTTAGATTCACATATTCAATTATCAGAATTGCTAAGGTATATGAGCGGTCAGAAGATTGCTTGCGCTGATGCGGCATCACGGCTTGCTCCGCATTCACAGCAGGAATTAAGTTTTACTGAGCTGGATGCCGCCATTATCTCGATGGTCGATGAGCATGTGGCTAGGCAGAAAACCGAACAACAGCTGAGGCGCGTGACCTTTTTACAAGCGAGGCAGCTTTATCAGCTATCCAATGTATCATCGGTTGATGAACTGACTCTGGCGCGGGTGAAAAAGCAAGCCTGGTGGCGAAGTGATAATGTGTTGTTGAACGAGCTGCCGCTTAAGCAGGCGCAAAAGCTGCTGCAAGCTTTGAATTTTCGGGTCGCTATTTTTGAGCCGCCAAGCCGATAACTGTGATGCTATTGCTATTACATTGATGTGGGCTTTGCGCATCTCTTAAGCTTTATATCCGCTTAGCAAATGCATAAATTTGAAGCGAAAAACAAAAAAAGAAAGAAGTTAAAGGTGGTGAAAGTTAATAAAAAGAGTACTTGAAAGATGAGATAAAAAAGACATAAAAAAAGCCTGTCAATGACAAGCTTTTTAGAATTTGGCTCCGGTGGTTGGGATCGAACCAACGACCAATAGATTAACAGTCTACTGCTCTACCGCTGAGCTACACCGGAAAGATCAAAGCTTTGCTTTGAATGGACGCGAATAATAGGGATCTATGGTATTATCGTCAACTATTTTCGCGAAAAAATATCGTCTTAAGGAATTGCTGTTTATTCTATGAGCAAGTTGTTTAATGTTCAGTCAAAATACCAACCTGCAGGTGATCAACCTGCTGCTATTAAAGGCTTGGTTGATGGCGTTCAATCGGGATTACATAATCAAATATTGCTCGGTGTTACCGGCTCGGGCAAAACTTTTACCGCAGCAAATGTTATTGCAGAGATCGGTCGGCCAACGATTGTTATGGCGCATAACAAAACCCTTGCGGCGCAGCTTTACGGAGAGTTTAAGGAGTTCTTTCCTAACAATGCGGTAGAGTATTTTGTCTCGTACTATGATTACTATCAACCCGAGGCCTATGTGCCATCGTCCGACACTTTCATCGATAAAGATGCCTCAGTCAATGAGCATATTGAGCAGATGCGTTTATCTGCAACCAAGGCTTTGCTTGAGCGACGTGACTGTATTGTTGTGGCTACGGTTTCTGCGATTTATGGCCTAGGCGATCCAAAGTCCTATTTGTCCATGATGTTGCATTTGGATCGCGGTGATCAAATTGATCAGCGAACCATTTTACGCCGTTTGGCAGAGCTTCAATACACGCGCAATGATGCTGACTTTCATCGCTCAACTTATCGTGCGCGAGGTGATGTGATCGATGTCTTTCCTGCGGACTCTGATTTTGAGGCTTTGCGGATTGAGTTATTTGATGATGAGGTTGAGAGTCTTAAGCTGTTTGATCCACTTACCGGTGAGATTTTACATAACTTGCCGCGCTATTCGATCTTTCCTAAAAGCCATTATGTGGCACCGCGCGATACGATGCTGAAAGCCATTGATGAGATTGAGCTTGAGTTATCGGAGCGTCTGGAGTATCTACGTAATAACGATAAATTAGTAGAAGCTCAGCGTTTAGAGCAGCGCACCCGTTATGACTTAGAAATGATGCGTGAATTAGGCTATTGCAATGGCGTCGAGAATTATTCTCGCCAGCTTTCTGGGCGCAAAGAAGGTGAGCCGCCGCCAACCTTGTTTGATTATATTCCGGATGATGCCTTGATAATCATCGACGAGTCACATGTGACTGTGCCGCAAATCGGTGCCATGTATAAAGGTGATCGCTCACGCAAAGAAACCTTGGTGCAGTATGGTTTTCGTTTGCCTTCTGCACTGGATAACCGCCCTATGCGCTTTGAAGAGTGGGAGGCGATTGTGCCGCAAATGGTCTGTGTCTCTGCTACCCCCGGGAAATATGAGCTAGCAAAGGCTGATCAAACGGTAGAGCAGCTTGTAAGGCCTACGGGCTTGGTTGACCCCTTGATTGATATTCGCCCGGCCAGTAGTCAAGTTGATGATCTGTTTGATGAAATACAAAAAACGGTTGAGAAAGGTGAGCGGGTGCTAGCTACGGTGTTAACCAAGCGCATGGCCGAGGATCTTACTGATTATTTGGCCGAGAACGGCGTGCTGGTGCGCTATTTACACTCGGATATTGATACCGTGGAGCGGGTTGAGATTATTCGCGATTTGCGATTAGGCGAATTCGATGTGCTGGTTGGTATTAATCTGTTGCGCGAAGGCCTAGATATGCCTGAGGTCTCTTTGGTGGCTATATTAGATGCCGATAAAGAAGGTTTTCTGCGCTCTGAGAGCTCGTTGATTCAAACCATTGGCCGTGCCGCCCGAAACGTAAACGGTAAGGCCATACTGTATGCTGATAAAATCACCGGATCAATGCAGCGAGCAATGAATGAAACTGAGCGTCGTCGTGAAAAACAAGTAGCCTTTAATGCTGAGCATAATATTACCCCGCAGGGGGTGAAAAAGTCGGTGGCCGACATCCTAGAAGGTGCTGTTACCCCCGGTAAACGCAGCAAACGTAAAACAAAGCAAACCGCAGGCGAGGCCTTGCGTGAGGTGGCAGAGGTAAATAGCCTGTCGCCGAAGGCGCTTGAGAAACAGATAAAGCTGCTCGAGTTAGACATGCATGAGGCGGCACAAAATTTAGAATTTGAGCGCGCTGCTAGCTTGCGTGATGAGCTGCAGCGCTTAAAATCTGCGGTGTTTTATTAGGGCTAGACGCTTGCATTTAAATCCGTATAATGCCCTCCCTTAATTGCATCTGATGCAATTTTTTACGACCGTAGCTCAGTTGGTTAGAGCACCACCTTGACATGGTGGGGGTCGGTGGTTCGAATCCACTCGGTCGTACCAATTTTTGCCTGTGGCGGTAGTTGGCGTGATGTGCTTCAGTTGTGCCTAAATTATGCCTCAATTATGCCTTAGTATGGTTATAGTTGCGCATTTCCTAGCATGGTCAGTTACTTTTTGACGAATGTAATCAGTCGAAAGTTATGGCTTTTGCACTGACCGGTTGACCGTTACAGCTAAAGCTTATTAAACAAGTGGCCTCACGTATTGGCCACCACTGGAGACAACATGCCTGTTATTACTCTTCCTGACGGCAGTCAGCGCGAATTTGATAAACCTGTTTCTATTGCCGAAGTCGCTCAAGACATTGGTCCTGGCTTATTTAAAGCTACCGTTGCGGGTCGCATTAATGGTGAGCTGCATGATGCTTGCGATATCATTCATGATGATGCCGAGGTGTCGATCATTACCCCCAAAGATCAAGAAGGCTTAGAGATCATTCGCCATTCTTGTGCGCATCTGATTGGTCATGCAGTGAAGCAATTATTTCCTGATGCAAAAATGGCGATTGGCCCTGTCATTGATGAGGGCTTTTACTACGATATCGATTTTGATCGTACGTTTACCCAAGAAGATGTTGATGCGATTGAAGCACGCATGAAGGCGCTGATTGCGACCGAGTACGATGTTGTGAAAAAGCCAAGCTCACGCGAGCAAGTGTTGGCGACATTCCAGCAGCGTGAGGAAAGCTATAAGGTTGAAATCGTAGAGCAGGATATTCCTGCAGACCAGGCGCTAATTAGCCTGTATCAGCATCAAGAATATGTTGATATGTGTCGCGGCCCACATGTGCCTAACACTCGCTTTCTCAAGCATTTTAAGTTAACCAAAGTTTCTGGTGCTTACTGGCGCGCTAATGCCGACAATAAAATGCTGCAGCGCATATACGGTACCGCGTGGGCCGACAAAAAACAGCTTAAGCAATATATTCGCCGCATTGAAGAGGCGGAAAAACGCGACCACCGTAAGTTAGGTAAACAGCTCGATCTGTTTCATATGCAGGATGAAGCGCAAGGTATGGTGTTTTGGCATCCGAAAGGTTGGACCATTTACAATACCATTGAATCCTATATGCGCGCTAAGCAGCGTCAGCATGATTACCAAGAAATCAAAACCCCGCAAATCGTCGATATTTCCTTATGGCAAAAGTCGGGGCATGCCGATAAATTTGCTGAGGGCATGTTTACTTTGCCTACTGAGGATCGCACATTTGCCGTTAAGCCGATGAATTGTCCCTGCCATGTGCAGGTATTTAATCAGGGCTTAAAGTCTTATAAAGAGCTGCCATTACGCTTGGCCGAATTTGGTTCCTGTCACCGTAATGAGCCATCCGGTTCTTTGCACGGGATCATGCGCGTGCGTGGCTTTGTGCAAGATGATGCACATATTTTCTGTGCGGAAGAACAAATTCAATCGGAAGTGTCAGCGTTTATTGATTTCTTGCACGAAGTCTATGCTGATTTTGGCTTTAGTGATCTTATCTACCGTTTATCAACTCGCCCTGAGCAGCGCGTCGGCAGTGATGAGATTTGGGATAAAGCTGAGCAAGCTCTAGCTGAAGCATTAGACTCAAAAGATTTGCCGTGGCAAGAGCTGCCAGGTGAGGGTGCGTTTTATGGGCCTAAAATTGAATTCTCTATGCGTGACTCTATTGGCCGGGTATGGCAAATGGGTACCATTCAGGTTGATTTCTCGATGCCTGGAAGATTGGATGCACAATTTGTCGCTGAGGACGGCTCGCGGCAAACCCCAGTGATGTTGCATCGCGCTATCTTGGGCTCGTTCGAGCGTTTTATTGGTATCTTAATCGAGCACTTTGAAGGCGTGTTTCCAACCTGGTTGGCACCTGAGCAAGTCGTGGTGATGAATATCACCGATAAACAGGCGGATTTTGTGCAGGAAATTACCAAAAAACTGCAAAATCAAGGCATTAGGGCGATTTCTGACTTGAGGAATGAGAAGATAGGCTTTAAAATCCGCGAGCACACAATTCAGAAGCTTCCTTACCTACTCGTCGTAGGTGATAAAGAAGTGGAAAACGGTACGGTTGCTGTGAGAACGCGTAAAGGGGTTGATCTTGGCGTATTAGCAGTCGACGATTTTATTGCGCTGATTCAAGATGATATTGCTCAGCGAGGCCGTATCTCGGCAAATGCCGAGGGCGAAAGCCCAAATGATTAATTAATTTGGAGGAAAAAACCATCAAAGGTGGTAATAGAAACAGTAAGAAAGCGCTAACCAATGACGAAATCACCGCATCAGAAGTACGCCTCGTTGGCGCTGATGGCTCTCAGGTTGGCATTGTTTCTCTCCAAGAAGCAAAAGATGCAGCGCAAGCTGCGGGTTTAGATCTTGTACAAATGGTTGCTGATGCACAGCCGCCGGTTTGCAAGGTGATGGATTACGGTAAGCACCTGTTTGACTTAAAGAAGCAGCAAGCTGCGGCCCGTAAGAAGCAAAAACAAACCCAAGTCAAAGAAATTAAGTTTCGTCCAGGAACGGACATTGGGGACTATAAGGTAAAACTACGCAACCTTATTAAGTTCCTAGAGCATGGGGATAAAGCCAAGGTCACAATGCGCTTTCGCGGTCGTGAAATGGCTCACCAAGACATAGGTATGGAGCTGCTCAAGCGCATTGAGACAGATCTTGAAGACTATGGTGTGGTTGAGCAATTTCCGAAAATGGAAGGTCGGCAAATGAGCATGGTACTTAGCCCTAAAAAGAAAAAGTAATCGCCTCTTTCAAGCGATTGCTGCCTAACTTGTGCCAGGACGGTAAAGAACAAGCCTAGGCCTAACATTGAATGCGGAGTATTGAAAAATGCCAAAATTGAAAGTACACAGTGGTGCTGCAAAGCGCTTCAAAAAAACGGGCTCTGGCTATAAGCGTAAATCTGCGCACAAAAGCCACATCCTTACCAAAATGACAACCAAGCGTAAGCGTCAGTTACGTGGTACTAGTCTGGTTCATAAGAATGATCAAATTCTTATCGATCGTCTATTACGCAACTAATCACATTACGTTAACTGTTTAAAGGTAGGAATTTAACATGGCTCGAGTAAAACGTGGTGTGCAAGCACGCCGTCGTCACAAGAAAATTTTAAAACAAGCTAAAGGTTATTATGGTGCTCGCTCTCGCGTCTTTCGCGTGGCTAAGCAGGCGGTAATCAAAGCAGGTCAGTATGCATACCGTGACCGTCGCCAACGCAAGCGTCAGTTCCGTTCGNTATGGATTGCGCGTATTAACGCCGCTAGCCGTTCGAATGGTTTGCCATACAGCCAGTTTATTAATGGTTTGAAAAAAGCCGGTATTGCGCTTGATCGTCGCGTATTAGCAGATATTGCTGTACACGATAAAGCAGCATTTACTGCAGTTGTAGAGAAAGCCAAGGCTGCTCTAGCTTAATAATTATCAAGTTTGCTATGTCCTTGGCATAGCCTTACTGATAAGAAGTTGAAAAGGGAAAGCCATGCTTTCCCTTTTTTTCGTTGATTCACAATAAAAACGGTTTTGTCATCGTAATGGAAAATTTAACGGCTCTTAAAACCACGGCAATTGCTGCCATCGAAGACGCTGCTGATCTCGCGACATTGGATGAGATTCGCGTCAATTTTTTAGGCAAAAAAGGGCAAATCACTGCATTACTTAAGGGGCTGGGGCAGTTGTCTGCCGAGCAGCGACCGCAAGCGGGTGCGCAAATTAATCGCGTTAAACAAGAAGTTGCTGAGCTTATTCAGCAGCGCAGAGCAGCACTTGAGCAAGCGAAAATTAATGCCCAACTGGCCAGTGAGACCATTGATGTAACACAGCCGGGTCGCGGTGATGCAGTGGGTGGTTTACACCCGGTAACACAAACTATTGAGCGGATTGCTGAGTTTTTTCGCGATATGGCCTTTGAGGTAGTAGAGGGGCCTGAAATCGAAGACGATTATCATAATTTTGAGGCACTCAATATCCCAGCGCATCATCCAGCACGTGCGATGCATGATACATTCTACATAAATGAGCATACCGTGCTGCGCACCCATACCTCACCCGTTCAAGTTCGCACCATGGAAACGCAGCAGCCCCCCATCCGCGTTGTTTGCCCAGGGCGTGTCTACCGCTGCGATTCAGACTTAACGCATACGCCTATGTTTCATCAAGTTGAAGGCTTGGTGATTGATAAAGATGTTAGCTTTGCTGACCTGAAAGGCATTGTGCAGGAGTTTCTCAAAGTATTCTTTGAAAAAGAGCTTGCTGTGCGGTTTCGGCCTTCCTATTTTCCCTTTACTGAGCCATCGGCAGAGGTGGATATTGAATGCGTAATGTGTGGTGGAGAAGGCTGTCGAGTATGTTCGCATACTGGCTGGTTAGAGGTGATGGGCTGCGGCATAGTGCACCCTAGCGTGTTTGAACACAGCGATATCGATACCGAGCAATACACTGGACTGGCGTTTGGCATGGGTGTTGAGCGCTTAGCGATGCTTAGGTACGGGGTGAACGATCTGCGCTTATTCTTTGAAAATGATTTGAAGTTTTTAGAGCAGTTTAAATAGCGCTAAGGCGTTTCGCTCGGCACATTTTTAATAAAGTATCGTAATTGGCCTTATCCGGGCAAAATTGATGAGATAGAGAATAAAACATGATATTCAGTGAATCCTGGCTTAGAGAATGGGTTAATCCAGCATGGTCAACTGAGCAATTGGTGGCTGAGATCACCATGGCAGGACTAGAAGTCGATGCGGTCGAAGCCGTGGCTAGTGATTTTTCAGGCGTTATTGTGGCTGAGATTGTCGCGGCTGAACAACACCCTGATGCCGATAAATTACGTGTTTGCCAAGTGAATTTTGGTGGTGACCAAGCAGTTCAAGTGGTTTGCGGCGCACCTAATGCAAGGGTCGGCTTAAAGGTCGCGTTTGCGCAAGTGGGGGCCGTGTTAAAAACCGAGGATAATAGCGATTTTAAGATTAAAAAGGCCAAGCTTCGTGGCGTAGAGTCATTCGGTATGTTGTGCGGTGCTTCAGAGCTTGGCATGGAAGATGTGCTTGATGGCCTCATGGAGTTGTCTAGCGATGCCACTGTCGGCGCTGATTTACGCGAATATTTAGACTTAAACGATACCCTTATTGATGTTGATTTAACGCCTAACCGTGGCGACTGTTTAAGCATTTTGGGTATTGCACGCGATGTCGGCGTATTGAGCCAAACTGATCTGAATATGCCCAAGATTGAAGCTGTTAGTGCTGCAATAGATGAAACTATCGACGTAGATATTCAGGCAAGTGACGACTGCCCGACTTATGTTTCACGGGTTATCAATCACGTTGATTTAAGCCAAGCGTCGCCATTATGGATGGTAGAAAAATTACGTCGTTCAGGTATTCGCTCAATCGACCCTGTGGTAGATGTGACAAACTATGTCTTACTTGAGCTGGGCCAGCCGATGCATGCTTTTGATAAAGCCAAGCTTGCTGGCGGTATTGTTGTTCGTAAGGCAAAAGCTGGCGAACAGCTGACTCTGCTAGATGAGCAAATATTAGAATTACAGTCAGACAGCTTAGTGATTGCCGACCATGACAAGGCGTTAGCGTTAGCCGGTATCATGGGTGGTTTAGACAGTGGCGTGAGCCAAACGACAAGCAATATTGTGTTTGAATCGGCTTTCTTCGCGCCTGAGAAAATTGCTGGCCGCGCTAGATCATATGGTTTACACACTGATTCCTCGCACCGATTTGAGCGAGGCGTTGATTTAGCCAATCAAGTTCGCGCGGTAGAGCGGGCTACTGCTTTATTATTGGCGATTTGCGGTGGCGAGCCAGGCCCAACAGTGGTGCACGGTCAGGCCGTGGCTGAACCGCGCAGTGTTAGCTTGAAGGCACAGCGATTAGCACAAGTATTGGGTGCCGAGCTGCCGCACAGTCAAGTTAGCGACATTTTACAGCGACTAGGTTTTACGGTTGATTATGCAGAAGATGTTTGGCACTGCAGCATTCCAAGCTGGCGTTTTGATGTCAGTATCGAAGCTGACTTAGTCGAAGAAATAGCCCGCGTTTATGGTTATAACCAGCTTCCCACGCGCCAAATGCGAGTGCCGGTAGACTTTGTGCGTCGCCAAGAAGCAGAAACGCCGCTGATGTCAATAAAACACACCTTAGTAGCTCGGGGTTATCAAGAGGCAATCGCCTACACCTTTATTGAGCCCAGCTTGCAAGCTGATTTTGATGATGAGGCGCCGGTGGCAGTTGCCAATCCTATTTCCTCTGATATGGCGGTTATGCGAACCTCGCTGATTCCTGGACTTGTTCGTGCTATGCAGCATAACTTGAAGCGACAAGTGACACGGCTTAAGTTGTTCGAAAGTGGTCTGCAGTTTCATGCCAGCGACGCTGATAGCACAGGTGCAGAACAGCGTAATTTTATTGCCGGTATAGCCACCGGTAATCGCTTACCAGAGTCTTGGGCTAACCACGCCGAGCCAATTGACTTCTTTGATATAAAAGGCGATGTTGAAAGTCTATTACTGCAGTGTCGGCTAGATGATGTCAGTTTTGTTGCTGCCGAACGTAAAGGCTTTCATCCCGGTCAAACCGCTAATATTGTGCATGCGGGTAAAGTGATTGGCTATTTGGGTTGCTTGCACCCAGAAATGACAAAAAACTATGGAATTGCTGGGCAAGCCTTCGCTTTTGAGCTATCTTTAGCTGAACTAACAAAAGGAAATGTCCCTAGCTTCAAGAGCTTATCAAAATTTCCTCAAGTAAGACGCGATCTTGCAATCGTAATTAATGAGTCGGTCGCAGCCGGTTCAGTGTTGCAAGCGGTTCGTGACACAGCAGGGGAAAATTTTGTCAACGCCTGGATTTTTGATGTATATCAAGGCAAAGGTGTTGCCGAGGGGCATAAAAGTTTGGCGATTGCTATGAGCTTTCAGCACCAGAGCCGTAGTTTGCAGGATGATGAAATCCAAACGACTATCGACGCTATTGTTGATGGTCTGCAGGATAACTTTTCTGCAACGCTGCGATAGTCTGGGTTAAATCGCGACATAGTGAGATAACAAGGTATATTGTAATGTCAGCACTGACAAAAGCAGGCATGGCCGATCAGTTATTTGAAGAGCTTGGCTTAAATAAGCGTGAAGCAAAAGAAATTGTTGAAGCATTTTTTGAAGAAATACGATTGTCTTTAGAGAGCAATCAATCGGTTAAAATATCCGGCTTTGGTAATTTCGATTTACGTGATAAAAACGAGCGTCCGGGCCGCAATCCAAAAACCGGCGAAGAAATCCCTATTTCCGCACGACGTGTTGTTACCTTCAGACCTGGACAAAAATTAAAAGCAAGAGTAGAAGAGTATGCTGGAACCCAGTCATAACGCCGAATTACCGGTAATTCCGGGCAAGCGCTATTTTACTATTGGTGAAGTCAGTGAGCTTTGTCTGGTAAAGCCTCATGTATTACGCTACTGGGAGCAGGAGTTTCCTCAGCTTAAACCGGTAAAACGTCGTGGCAACCGTCGTTATTATCAGCGTCAAGATGTGTTGTTGATTCGTCAAATCAGAAGTTTACTGTATGACCAAGGATTTACTATTGGTGGTGCTAGACAGCAGCTGGATAGCGATAATAATAACGGCAGTGATCATCAGCCAGCGGAAGATAAGGCCGCTTACAAGGCTGTGCTAAGGCAAATGATCAGCGAGCTAGAAGAAGTGCTTGCTGTACTAAAAGCTGGCTAACAATCTATTTATATATGACTTTATTCAGGGTGCGTTTTGTGTATAATGCTCCACCTGATTTTTGCTCTTTCGTCGGGATGTAGCGCAGCCTGGTAGCGCATTTGCATGGGGTGCAAAAGGTCGCTGGTTCGAGTCCAGTCATCCCGACCATTTCTTTCTTTCGTTATTCGCCACTCGCCACTCGCCATTCGCTATTTGCCATTCGCCTTACTTCTTTAGACCTGCTTCATTCTTTTTTTAATTGCTTTTCTAGCTAATGCTAATGCACGGTTTGGCTTAGATGTATTTAAAGCGGTATTTACTTAGCTATTTATAAATAACTTGGTGTATCATAACCTTTATCAATAAGCCCTTTATCAATAAGCCCTATACTGAAAACGTTGTATCAATAACAGCTTAAGTGTATCTGAAGCTTGCATGATATTTTCCAATATTCCGAGACTTTACAACTTTATAGTCAGTATTTTTCTG
>JABSRR010000087.1 GCA_013215025.1 Pseudomonadales bacterium | reverse complement strand
CGCGTACCGATGGGGGAAAACACCTCGAATAAAAATTGTTGCTGGTACTGGCGCCAGCGAAAGCTGGCGCGCTCATTGCGCGTCTCACCATTAGTATTGACCGTTCGAATCGCTAGCTTGCCTTCTACCTGCCAGTCATACTCAGTGAGATCATCGCGCTGTTGCCAGCTAGTACAGCCAGATAACAGCAGCAGTGCAGCGCAGCAAGCTGTTAGCAAGCGCCATAGTGCGGCTTTAGCCATGTATGGGTGTGATTGATATAAGTGAGGTATCGACACGTAGACAGCTATAAGTTTTGGGCTAAGAGTTGCTTAGGCCGCACGGTGATAGTTGCCGTGCCACAGCGTTTAAACATTAACGTCAGATGAACACTAAGCTGCTTATTCAGCGGCATACGTTAGCGCAGCGATAAAGTTCTGTCCAGCTTCCTAGTCGGCGATAAATCAAAAACCAGATTGTATAAATTTCTGGCCGCCGGAATAAATGGGCAAACAAAGGCGAAATTTGCTAGAATGGCACGCTGTCTGCCGCCATGAAACCATCTATGGTGGCAGCTGTCACAGAATGTAATCAATCTTTATACGGCTTTTAATTTTCATGGCATTACTGGCGCTTGGCATCAATCACGACTCGGCGAGTATTGCGCTGCGTGAGCAAGTGGCGTTTGACCCGTCACAGATGCAAGAAGCGCTGCATGCTGCCGCGCATGCAGCAAAGCTAAACGAAGTGCTGATTTTATCAACCTGCAACCGCACCGAAATCTTAGCTCACTGTGAACAAAGCGCTACTGCGCAACAAGAGATATTGCACTGGTTAGCCAGCTATAAAAATATTGCTCTAGATACCGTTAACCCCTGCATTTACCATTATCAAGATGAACAAGCNCTAGCGCATATGATGCGCGTCTCGGCAGGCTTAGATTCTATGATTCTTGGCGAGCCCCAAATATTTGGTCAAATGAAGTCGGCCTATGCGGTCGCCAAAGCAGCCGGCACCGTTCACAGCAAGTTAGACCGCGCACTGCAACATTGCTTTGCCTATGCCAAAAAAGTTCGCACCGACACCGCAATCGGGCAGAACCCCGTGTCGGTTGCATTTGCCTGTGTACATCTTGCACAGAAAATCTTCAGTGACTTATCGACTAACAAAGCGTTACTGATTGGCGCTGGTGAAACCATTGATCTGGTTGCTAAACACCTTCTCGATAAGAATATTGGTCAGATGATCGTAGCCAACCGAACCCTAGCACGCGCGAAAGTCTTGGCCGAGCAATACGGCGCTCAGGCTATTTTGTTAGGCGATATCGGTGAGCAGCTTAGCGAGGCCGATATCGTTATCTCCTCTACCGCTAGCTCCTTACCTATTTTAGGTAAGGGTGCGATCGAAAGCGCAATTCGTCAACGTAAGCATCGGCCTATGTTTTTAATTGATATTGCCGTGCCGCGCGATATTGAGCCCGAGGTGGGCGAGCTGCAAGACGTGTTTTTATATACCGTTGACGACCTGAAAGACATCATTGACGAGAATCGCAAGGCCCGTAAAGAAGAGGCCGCCAAAGCTGAGCTGATTATTCGAGATGGCGTAACCCATTTTTTCAATGAAAAACGTATGAACGATGCGGTGCCGTACTTAAAAGCCTATCGACAGCAAGCCGAAGGCATGGCACAACAGGCTTTAGATAAAAGTCTTAAGCAGCTAGCCAACGGCCAAGACCCTGAACAGGTGTTAGAACAGCTAAGCAAGCAGCTGACAAATAAACTGATTCATGCACCGTCTGCTGGCCTCAAACAAGCGGCCAGTGAAGATAAGCAGCTGCTGGCGCTTTATGCCGAATTACTTGATATACAGCTAGATAACAATAAGACTCCTCCAGAATGAAAGACTCGATCAAATTAAAACTCGAAACCTTAAGCGACCGCTATGATGAGGTGGCTCACTTATTGGGCGATGCCGACATTATCAGCGACCAAAATAAGTTTCGCGATTTATCAAAAGAATATGCCGAGCTTGAGCCGGTCGCGCAGGCCTTTAAACGCTACTTACAAACCGAAGAAGATATGGCCGAAGCGCAGCTATTATTGGCGGATGACGACCCCGATATGCAGGCCATGGGTAAAGACGAATTAGCCACTGCTGAAGCTAGCCTTGCCGAACAGCAAGACGCGCTGCAGATTTTATTAATTCCGAGTGACCCTAACGATTCGCATAATGTATTTCTTGAGGTGCGCGCAGGAACCGGCGGTGACGAGGCGGCGATTTTTTCGGGCGATCTGTTTCGTATGTACTCGCGCTATGCAGAAAAACAGGGCTGGAAAGTTGAGGTGGTATCGGCCCGCGAAGGCGAACACGGCGGTTACAAAGAGATTATCAGCCGCGTTGTTGGTGATAATGTGTATAAAAATCTGAAATTTGAATCAGGCGCTCACCGCGTGCAGCGTGTACCCGAAACCGAATCACAGGGCCGTATTCATACCTCGGCCTGCACCGTGGCCATACTGGCCGAACCTGACGAAGTTGAAGCGATTGAAATTAACAAAGCCGATCTGAGGGTTGATACCTTTCGTGCCTCAGGTGCCGGTGGTCAGCATGTTAACAAAACTGACTCAGCAATTCGCTTAACCCATATTCCAAGCGGTATTGTGGTTGAATGTCAGGATGAACGCTCGCAGCATAAAAATCGCGCGCGGGCGATGTCTTTATTGCAGGCCAAGCTGAACAGCATGGCCGCCGACTCAGCCGCGCAGGCGCATTCGGATGAACGCCGAAACTTAGTCGGCTCTGGCGATCGCTCTGAACGGATTCGTACCTATAATTTCCCCCAAGGTCGGGTCACTGACCATCGCATTAATCTGACTTTATATAAGCTGGATGAGTTTATGCAAGGTGATGTCGACATTGTGGTCGCACCACTGCTACAAGAATATCAAGCCGACCAATTGGCGGCGATGGGCGATATGTAATGCCTGCGCATACCATTGCGACTGCCATTACGTCGGCTAAGCAGCTGCTTAAGCATGATATGGCGGTACACGATGGTCGAGCAATATTAGCGCATATTTTAGATAAAGATTTAAGCTACTTAATCGCCTATGCTGAACAAGCCCTAACGGCTGAACAGCAGCAGCAGTTTACAGCCCTGCTGGCACGGCTGCAGAACGGCGAACCACTGGCTTACCTCTTAGGCTATCAAGACTTTTGGGATATTCGTCTAAGCGTTAACCCTAGCGTATTGATCCCGCGACCCGATACAGAAACCCTCATAGAATGTGTATTAGCGCACTCTGACGCCAGCGCCTGCAGCCGCATTTTAGACCTTGGCACAGGCTCAGGCGCGATTGCGCTGGCATTGAAAAGCGCGCGGCGCTTTGACCAAATTGTTGCGCTTGATCGCAGCAGCGCAGCGATAAGCACAGCGCAGCAAAATGCACGGCAGCTAAAGCTTGATATCAATTTGATTCAGGGGTCTTGGTTAGATGCAATAGGCGCTAACCAGTTCGACGTGATCGTCGCTAATCCACCTTATATTGCTAGCAACGATCCCCACTTAGCTGATCTAAGTCATGAGCCAGTACAGGCCTTGGTGGCTGAAGAAAATGGTTTGGCCGATTACCGCCGCATTATTCAGCAGGCTGGTCGGGTATTGCGCAACAATGGCTTGCTCGCTTTCGAACACGGTTATCAGCAGGCTGAAGCGGTTTGTCAGTTACTGCATCAAGCCGGTTTTATCGCGGTTAATACCTTGCACGACTTAGCTGGTCATCCGCGCGTTAGCTTTGGTCATTGGGAGAGCGGCAATGCTAACTGATGATGAATTACTGCGCTATAGCCGGCATATCTTGCTGGAAGATTTTGACGTTGAAAAGCAGCTGCGCTTAAAGCAGAGCCACGCCTTAATTATTGGCGCCGGTGGCCTTGGCTGCCCCGCAGCGCTGTACTTAGCCAGTTCAGGGATTGGTCGTTTAACGCTAGTGGATGACGATCAAGTTGAACTGTCTAACCTACAGCGGCAAATTGCTCATGGCACAGCAGACATTGGCCGCAGTAAAGTGCATTCGCTGGCCGAGCAGATCGCCGCGATTAACCCTGACTGTGTTTGTCACTGTATTGATGCGCGCTTAGATGAAAGCGAACTTGCTGAGACCCTCAGCCTTGTAGATATTGTGTTAGACTGTAGCGATAATTTTAGCACGCGCTTTTTATTGAATCGGCTCTCGGTCGAGAGCCAAACACCGCTGGTTTCTGCAGCCGCAATTCGCAGCGAAGCGCAGCTAACGGTATTCGATCCTCGGCAAGCAGATAGCCCTTGCTATCAATGCCTGTATCAACCGCAGCAAGATGATCAACTTAATTGCAGCGACTCGGGCGTATTAGCACCGCTGGTTGGCATGATCGGTAGCTGGCAAGCCCTAGAAGCAATCAAAGTATTGACCGGCTATGGTGAAAGCCTTTATGGCAAGCTGCTGGTGTTTGATCTCAAATATAACCAATGTCGCACGCTGCGCTTACAGCCCGATCCAGACTGTCCGATTTGCGCCAGCGGAAAAAAGCCATAATTGCCATTATCGAAACCTCAAAAGAAGCCCATAAGGGATCAAAGGCTAACTTGCTGAGCGATAATTGGGGCTAAACGTGGCTTGCCTTTCTATAAGACGTCAAGCCACTGAGAAATTAACCCCTTCAGAGGCTAAGCCTTTAAGAGCATAACCACATAGACAAGGTGTTAGCCTATGACAGCTTTTACTGTTTTGACTATTCCGCAAGCTGTGCTTTAGCAGGCTTTTTCAGTTGGATATTCAGCTCATTCAAATGATGCTTTTTAACCGCTGCAGGCGCATCGGTCATCACACAGGCAGCGCTTTGCGTTTTAGGAAACGCGATAACGTCGCGAATTGAGCTGGCACCGGTCATTAACATAACGATACGGTCTAAACCAAATGCCAAGCCACCGTGTGGTGGTGCACCAAATTTTAACGCATCCAGTAAGAAGCCGAATTTTTCCTGCTGCTCTTCAGCGTTAATACCCAGCACCTCAAACACAGTTTGCTGCATCGTTTGATCGTGAATACGGATCGAGCCGCCACCTAATTCAGTGCCGTTCAATACCAAGTCATAGGCAACTGATAGCGCATCAGCCGGGTTTGCCTGCAGTGCTTCGGGCGAACATTTAGGTGAGGTGAACGGGTGATGAAGTGAGCTAAGTTGACCTTCGCCATCCTCTTCAAACATCGGAAAATCGACTACCCATAGCGGAGCCCAAGCTTGCTCGATCAAGTCTAGGTCTTCACCCAGCTTCACTCGCAATGCCGCCAGTGACTCGTTGACGATTTTTGCCTTATCGGCACCAAAGAAAATCAAGTCGCCGTTAGCAGCTTCGGTGCGCGCCAAAATCTCAGCGCGTACTTCGGTCGGTAAAAACTTCACAATCGGCGATTGCAAACCTTCCTCAAGATCATCTTTATCGTTAACTTTAATATAGGCCAGGCCTTTGGCACCGTAGATAGCGACGAACTTGGTATAGGCATCAATTTGCTTACGCGTCAGTTTTTCAGCGCCACCTGGCACTTTAATCGCAGCAATACGACCCTTAGGGTCATTGGCGGGACCCGAAAATACCTTAAACTCAACCTCAGTCAGCAAGTCTTTGATATCGATTAGCTCAAGCGGAATGCGCAAGTCAGGGCGGTCAATACCGAAGCGACGAATAGCCTCGGCGTAAGGCATGCGTGGCAACTTATCAAACTGCACATCTAACACATCGCTAAATAACTTTGCGATCATGCCCTCGGCAATATCCATAATATCGTCGGCCGACACAAACGAGGCCTCGATATCAATCTGGGTAAATTCTGGCTGACGGTCAGCCCGTAAATCTTCATCGCGAAAGCAGCGCGCGATTTGATAGTAGCGATCATAACCGCCCACCATCAACAGTTGTTTAAATAACTGCGGTGACTGCGGCAGCGCAAAAAACTTGCCTTCATGGGTTCGCGACGGTACTAAATANTCACGCGCACCCTCGGGTGTTTCGCGGGTTAAAATGGGCGTTTCAATATCCAAGAAACCCAGATCGTCTAGATAGTTGCGAATGCTGCGCGTGATGCTTGAACGCAGCTTAAGCTTTTGCTGCATTTCAGGACGGCGTAAATCCATAAAGCGGTATTTTAAACGAACGTCTTCGCCAACGTCGGTAAAACTATCCAGTTGAAACGGTGGCGTTTCGGCGGCATTGAGAATTTCAATTTCTTTACCAAGAACCTCAATATCGCCAGTTGGCATCTTATCGTTTTTTGCCGCCTCATCTCTGGCGCGCACGCGGCCGGTAATTTGTAACACATACTCACTGCGAACTTTATCTGCCAGTGCAAAGGCCTGATCAGTATCCGGATCAAACACCACTTGCACAATACCCTCACGATCTCGCAAATCGATAAAAATAACGCCGCCATGGTCTCGGCGGCGATCAACCCATCCGCTTAAAGTAATGGTTTGATCGATATGTTCAGAACGAACAGCGCCACAGTAAATAGTGCGCATAGTGTGTCTCCAGGGTAGTCATGACCAAATGGTCTGGGATTTGTCAAAATAAGGCGCGCAAGTATAGCAAAATTGCAGCAATTGGTAAGTTTTTGCGCTGAGTTTCATGCTTGAGCGAAAAAAAATTGTCGATTGCTGAAAAAAGCCTATTTTTTTAGACTTTAATGCTTGATGAATAGAATAAAAAGGCATTAAATAAATCTCTGACAGCCAGCGCTTGCGCTGTCATGCAAGCTATTGCGATTGATAACAACATAAAGGACTTCCCTATGGCTCCCAAGAAAAAAGCAGCAAAAAAGAAAGTCGCCGCGAAGAAAAAAGCTCCGGCTAAGAAAAAAGTCGTCGCTAAAAAAGCAGCAGCTAAAAAAGTTGTCGCTAAAAAAGCTCCGGCTAAGAAAAAAGTCGCTGCCAAAAAAGCAGCAGTGAAAAAAGCACCGGTGAAAAAAGCCGCTGCAGCTACTAAAAAATCGACTGCTATCAAAGACCGTTACACGAAGTCTCAAATCTTGGAAGAAATTGCTAACAACACCTCTCTTAGCAAAAAAGATGTTGCTGCCGTCATTGACGAGCTTGGTGATGTAATTGAACGTCATATTAAGCCTCGCGCCTGCGGCGAGTTTGTTTTACCTGGCTTAATGAAGATTCAAACTGTGAAAAAGCCTGCGGTTAAAGCACGCAAAGGCACTAACCCATTCACCGGCGAAGAAATGATGTTTAAGGCGAAGCCTGCCACCACGGCGGTGAAAGTTCGCCCCTTGAAAACGCTGAAGGACATGGCGCTAAAATAAGCGATCTGATTCAAGCCCGATAAATTAAAAATACCTGCTGCTGCAGGTATTTTTTTGTCTGCTCAGAATGAGGCGATTCGTCGCATTCATCCGTGATGCGCAAGCTTATCGGCGCGCCAAATTTTGCGAAACCCAGTCAAGGAATCTGGCTAAGCCAGCTGTTCTAACCACTGCCACAACGACTGCAAAATTTTCAGGCGTTCTGGTGCATCTTGCTGCTGCTCAGCCAGCTGCTGGATATGCTGCATTCGCAGGCTTAAGCTTTGCGCGTTAGCGGCGCTCTCGCCGTTAAATTTGGCCATACATTGATCACGCCAACGCCAGCTTTCCGATTCACTCAAGGTTTCAGGGAAATGTCGCGCTCGGTAACGAAACAGCAGCTGATTAAAACGCGGGTCTTCAAAGCTAAGGCCGGCTAAGTCAAAACTGTCCATACTTTGCACCTTGGCACACAAGGCTTTATCGGCACGACTCGGAAAACCGCCGCTGTACAAGGTTTTTTCAACATCCAGCTGACGTTCATCGCCACGCTGGGCAAATACCTGTAATAGCTTTTGCTGTAAATCAGGCGCATCTTTTAAGCGCTGATAATAAGCACGGCTTTGCCCGCGATCGAGTTGAATTCGCTCGGCCAGCTCCGCATCTAACAGGCTGACTGGCGCCACCATCGGGCATTTATTGATATGAATATTTTTTAAGGCAATTCGCTCAGCGCCGGCCAGCTCAGCAGATGCGCTGAATAAACGCTCACGTATTGCGTCTGCCGACAGTGTCAGCAGGTCTTCAGGATCAACGCGTAAGTCATAGCAAATCACTTCATTACTATTGTGCGGATGCTGCGCTAAGGGCAACACCAGACTGGCATGATAGAACGCTGACTTAAACATGCCTGAAACATGCAGCACTGGCTGCAGCTCACCCAGCTTAAGCTGTTGCGTAACAAATTGCTTACTGCGGCAGTTGAGTGCCCACTGCCATAATTTTGGCTGCTTGGTTTGTATTAAGCGCGCCAGCTCGATGGTTGCTTGCACATCAACCAAGGCATCATGCGCCCCTGTCTGTGCAATCTGATTAGCCGCGGTTAAATCTTCCAGTTTAAATGATGGCAGCCCATTTTCATGTTGTGGCCAAGCAATCCCTTCAGGTCTCAGCGCAGCGCATAGCCGCACCACATCAATCAGATCAAAACGCGAGTTACCGTTTTTATACTCGCGCTCGTAGGGGTCGAGAAAATTTCTAAAAAAGGTGTGTCGGGTGACTTCATCGTCGAAGCGAATATTATTATAACCCACCACGCAAGTTTGCGGCTGCATCATCAGCTGATGTATTTGCTGCGCAAAGCGATATTCAGGTATGCCCTGCTGGGCAACAAACTGCGGGGTTAATTTGGTCACCAAACAGGCTTCAGGCTGCGGCAGAGTATCGACTGCCGGCTGACAATACAGCATGCAGGGCTCGGCAACAGGCTGCAGTTGGCTATCGGTGCGAATCGCGGCAAACTGTGCGGGCTTATCTAAGGCCGGATCAATGCCCCAGGTTTCATAATCGTGCCAAAGAAATGTCTGCATGCTGCCTCTATCAAACTCAATCAGGCACTATAGTACCATTAATCGCGCCGCGAGCACTGCTTCAGATGCGCTATAATCAAGCATGCGCAGCAGCGAACCTTTATTACCCAAGCTTAATTGGCGCAGTTTGCGCAACAAGCTACAATAGCCGCGCAAAATAGTGAGACCGATAATAATGATTGCCAGCCTATTAGATAAACTTCGTTTTCGAGAGGTTTACACCGAATCAACCATTTGTATTGAAGATAGCGACGCCATGCAATGGAATCGCGAAGCCGACTTAGTGGTCGTTGGATTTGGCGGCGCCGGTGCCGCTGCTGCCCTGGAGGCCAGCGAGCAAGGCTTAGACACGCTCGTGCTAGACCGACTATCAGGCGGCGGTGCGACGACGATATCTGGCGGCATTTACTATGCTGGCGGCGGCACCGAAATTCAGCAACAAGCTGACGTCGAAGATAGCAGCGAGAATATGTTTAACTACCTCAAACAAGAGGTAAAAGGCGCCGTATCGGATGCTACGCTGAAGAAGTTTTGCGACGATAGCGTCAGCAATTTTGATTGGATCGTGCAGCATGGGGTGAAATTTGATGCCTCACCTTGCCCATTTAAGGCTTCGTTTCCACCCGACCAGTATTATTTGTATTTTTCAGGCAATGAATCTTTTGCCCCTTATAATGAAAGCGCCAGCCCTGCAATGCGTGGCCATCGTGGGCATAAGAAAAGCTTTTCTGGCCCAGCTATTTTTGAGCCGCTGCGTGCAGCGGTATTAGCAAAAAAGAATATCAGCGTGCAAACTCAGTCTAAAGTAGTCGCGCTAATTACTGATCAACACGGTAGCGTGATCGGCGTAAAAGCGCTGCAGCTGGGCAGCGGCTGGTGGAGCAAAACCCTGCATAAAATTTTTGATCGCAGCGCCTATGCGCTGCGCAACTTGGTGCTGTTTTTTCCATCCTTGTTTAATCTTTTCGCCGCCTGGACCGAGTACTTAGAAACCAGTTTTGGCCAAGCTATTTATATTCGTGCCAACAAAGGTGTAGTGTTAGCCACCGGTGGTTTTTTTAACAACCAAACCATGGTGAAACAATATGCACCGAAGTATATTGGCGGCAGCCCGCTCGGTACCTTTACCGACGATGGTTCTGGCATCAGCCTCGCGATGCAGCTTGGTGCTGCAACTAGCGATATGCACAGCGTTGCTGCTTGGCGCTTTATTAACCCACCCACCAGCTTTGTAAAAGGCATGCTAGTTGGGCCCTCTGGTGAGCGCATCTGCAACGAAATGCTGTATGGCGCCCAGCTGGGTGAGCAAATTTCTGAGCAGCATGATGGTATCGGCTGGGTGATTATTGATGATGCAACCTATCAGGCCAGTAAAAAAGACCTCACGCTAGACAAAGCGCAGTGGTTCCATGTGATGGTTGGTTACTTCTTCCTATGGTTTGGTCGCAAACGCGCCAACACCATTGAGGCACTGGCGGCAGAGCTGAACATTGACGCCAAATCTTTACTTGCAAGCATGCAAAGCTATAACCAAATTGCTGCCAGCGATGCACCTGATCCGATGGGCAAGCCAAAAGATTTTATGCCGGTTATAGGCGATGGCCCCTACCATGCGATTAATGTCTGCTACGATTTTTTCTTTGCGCCCTGCCCATCTTTAACCTTTGGCGGACTGCAGGTTGATGAAGAGACAGGCTTAGTGCTCAATCAAGAAGGGCAAGCCATTGCCGGGCTGTATGCGGCTGGTCGCTCTGCCGCAGGTATTCCATCACGCGGCTATGTTAGTGGACTATCCATTGCTGACTGTGTGTTCTCTGGTCGCCGAGCAGCACAGCACGCCGGACGTTAAACCGACTACTCAAGCATGAGCCGCGACAAGAACGACGATAAGAACGACTATAAGAACGACGAGAACAGCGGCGAACAAGCAGAAGGTTCAGGCAGCACAAGCCAATATGAGTTTGAGCTGCAACCGCTAAGCTGGTCAAAGCGTCGCGCGCTAGACGCCCCCCGGCGGGAAGTCACTGCATTTAAGGTAAGCGATTTTCAACTGCAGGAAGGACATTACTGTCAGGTGCAAGTAAGCTTTGCCAACCATGCTAGTGAAAGCTTACGCGGTAGAGTTTATGCCAATAAAACGCATCGCCTAATTGATGGTC
>JABSRR010000086.1 GCA_013215025.1 Pseudomonadales bacterium | reverse complement strand
ACGGCGAGTCAGGGTCATTGCTGAAGTTGTCAATATTGACCCAGCGTAAATTGTCACGCTGCTCGGTCCAGTTAGTGCGAGCAATCGCTAAGTCATTTAAAGAGGGGTCTTGATCATCATCGAGAATATCACTGGTTTGGGCAGGTAATAAATTATCAAAAAAAACAATAATCGATTCATTGCTAGGGTTGGCAGGTTGAGCTTGGTCGAGTTGAAAGTCGCGCTGGTTAAAGCGGTGAAGTGCATTGGCCTCTTGCAAAATCGGGTAAGCGGAGGTGCTGATATTAATATCAATATTGGTATTTTGGTCGCGACCATCATCACCATCTTCGGGCTCGCCGTTATCAGTACTGCCCGAGGTTTTTAATACGCAACCGCCAAGTGTTAACAGAACGGTCAATAAGATAAGGGCTTGGCAGCGTTTGCTGCGCAGAAAAATGATCATGATGGTGTTTCGGCGTTCTGCTCGGTTTTTGACATGGCCAACGCATCGGCATCGGCGTCTGCTTGGGTGTAGAAGCAGGCAGAGGTGCAGGTCTCTCGAATTTGAACTCTCGAAAGTAATGGCAGCAAAGGCTTGCAACGTTGCCAAATCCAGCGGGCCAGGTTTTCACTGGTCGGGTTTTCTAGGCCTTCAATGTCGTTCAAGTAGTAATGATCTAATTGTTCTAGGATGGGTTTAAAAGCCGCTTTGACATCGCCAAAGTCCATCACCCAGCCGCTGGTTTCACCAATCGGGCCGGCAAGGTATAAACGCACATAAAAGGTGTGGCCATGCAGCCGCCCGCATTTATGGCCCTCAGGTACGTTCGGCAATCGGTGTGCAGAGTCAAACGAGAATTCTTTATAAATTTCCATCGCACTAGTTTCAAAAAATCGAGAAAGCGCATTTTACGTTAAGCGTCAACGCAACAAAAGTGTAAACCGATAGATGCTTGTTTAATTACTAATCAGTCTTATCGCTTTCGATCATAAATAGATTGACAGACGACTAAAACTGCCTAAAATACGCAGCTCTTTTTGGGGTGATTAGCTCAGCTGGGAGAGCATCTGCCTTACAAGCAGAGGGTCGGCGGTTCGATCCCGTCATCACCCACCAAACAAACATCTGGCGCGATGAGCTACCCGCGCCGATGAAAGAATTGCGGACCGGTAGTTCAGTTGGTTAGAATACCGGCCTGTCACGCCGGGGGTCGCGGGTTCGAGTCCCGTCCGGTCCGCCATTTACACAAACTTTTTGCTTGCTAACTACGGCTTAGCTGAAGCAAGTTTAAAGTTTCAACAACTGTGCGCAGTTGTGACTTTAATGTCGTCATGTTGTTATTGTCGTCGTTGTTAATGTCGTCATTACATATCGCAACAACGCAATGCAATGTATCGATTTGAATATGATACGACATTAGAGGCTCTTACAGGGTGATTAGCTCAGCTGGGAGAGCATCTGCCTTACAAGCAGAGGGTCGGCGGTTCGATCCCGTCATCACCCACCAATTTAGTCGCTGTGATGAACTACCAGCAGCAACTATAAATGTAGAACTTATGTATCAGTGTTTTGCTTACCGCTATTGATAGCTGTTATTGATAGCTGTGGAAAGTTAAATTTGATAGTTAAATTCTGCATATCATTATGCGGACCGGTAGTTCAGTTGGTTAGAATACCGGCCTGTCACGCCGGGGGTCGCGGGTTCGAGTCCCGTCCGGTCCGCCATTTCTTTTTACATCTGTTTTTATCTTTAGTTTATCTGCCTTACTTATTTATTGCTTACTCTATTGCTTATCGTCTGCCGTGTGCGCCTCTCAAGCTTGCGGACTGAGATTTTTATAGCTTAGTTGGTTTCGCTCAATCACTGCAAATGATGCTGTACTGCTTATCAACAAGCGACATAAGCGGTGTTATACGCTATGTTAATCAGCCTCTTAATAGGCCAGCTATAGCGGTTTTTTTGCAATAAAAGCCGACATCGGACGGCCATCTGCTAGGTAATAAACCTGATCTTGCAGTAGCTCAAAGCCAGCATTCAGATGAAAAATCTGTTTTAGCTCGTCAGGCTTTAATAAAAAGCGTGGGTTCTTGGGGCGAGAGATGCGTTCACAGCCCTGCATAAAGGTCTGATAAATGATAAAGCCACCCGGCGCCAGTAAATGTATCATCTCATCAAATAACGGGCGATGAAGGTATCGTACAACAGTAATGGCATCAAATGTTTCGGCATCAAAGGCATTAGCTAAGACCGATGACGCTGACTGTTCTAAATCAAGGCATCTTGTTGCTATCGCCAACTGCATCTCTGCTGCGGTTAGCTGGCAACGCTCAAGGCTACCGGCGTTATAATCAACGCCGGTCATTTGCCAGCCGTGCTGGGCCATTGCTAGCATGTCGCGACCACTGCCACAGCCAAGGTCAAGGCCGCGCTTGGTGGTATTAGCTTCGCTGTCGTACATATCAAGAAAGTCCGCAACCAATGCCGATGCGCGCCATAGCTTCAATTGCTGCTGTGCAGCATCTAGCGGGCCTGAGGCAAGCAGCTGATGCTGTTGCAGCCAGTCGATGCAGTCACTTTGCCAAATGATCAAGGTAACTTGATGGTACTGTTTATCGAAAAAAAACTGCTGGCATTGCTGAGATTGATCCGCATCGATGAGAATAAACAGCGCTTGATGCGCAGGACTTAGTTCATGCATGCGAGCAAATAAATCTTGGCATGGAATATTGATGCTTTGCCGATGACGTAAGCGCAAAAATGTCTCGGGCTGACGACAATCTAAAAATGTGATCGATCTGTCATTTAGCAGATGCTCAGATTGACTGAGGCCATCATGTATTGTGATATGCATGCTAATCTTCGTTCGCCTTAAAATCAGTGAGTGACGGTGTGAAACCCTTGCATAAAACCTTTGTCCAACGTTATAGCTAAACTTATGCTAAAAGTGATGCAAAAACAGATGCTAAAAGTTATGCCGTTATTGTATCCAGTCACAGAGTAAAAATATCTATTTATGGCAATCTATCATGAGGCCGTCTGCTTAATCATCAATAAAGCGGTCATTCAAACACTTTCCACTGCTGAATTCGGCGCAATTAAGCAAGGTGTAATGCACTTGTCGAATTTCTGCGATCAAACGCTGGATGCGGTGTATGTGCAATTCGATCAAAGCAGCAAGCTTCAAGCTGTGCTTTGTTTTGCCTTGCCATTCAATGCTTCTGGCAGCGTAGCTGCCGGTTGGCAGCTGCCATTTGAAGAGTTGCTCTATGATGCTGAGATAGTTGCAGGTTTGAGCGACCACCCGCTTCGTGTGGTAACGCAATCAAACTGCCATCGCGCTTGGTTAGCAGCAAGTTTAATTGAGCTTGAACATGATTGGCTGGCGCTAATCCAATCAGCCGTCAATGATCTAGATCCGCAGGCATTTGCTCCATCGCGCGGGGTTGAGAATCAGGTGCCGGTGCTTCAGCCAATCAGTCGAGCGATTGAGCCTCAGGCAGTTGTCGATGATATTCCACTGGCAGTTCCCACGCTAAGCCCTGCTAGTATGCCAAAGCAATCAGCTCAAGCAGAACAAGAGCAAGCCGCGAAACGCGAGGCGCAGTTGCAAAGTGACTTAGAGCAATTACGGTCTGAGCATCAGCTATTACAGCAGCGGCATCAGCAAACGGTGTCAGAGCTGCAGCAAAAACTGCAGTCCACTCAGCAGCAACATATGGATGAAATTGATCTGTTACGTCAGCAAGTCGCAGATCAGCAGCGTGAATATACCTCGATTGCCGAAAAGCAGCATGATGAGGCTGCCGAATTTGCGGCTGAACGAAGCAATTTATTAGATCAGCTGGCGGAAGGGCAGTTAATAGAGCAACAAAAAATTGCTGAGCTAAAGCAGGCCTTTGATCAAGAGCTGCAAAGCCGATTAAGCCAGACGGTGCATGATTATAAGCAGCAATTAGTGTTGCGAGAGGTGGAGTTGTTCTACCGAGAGGAAAAGGCCAGTTTATTAGATGCTGAGATATCTCGTTTAAAGCAACAGAATTATCAATTGCTGCATGATAGCGATCAACGTGTGCTGCAACAGCTGCATGATAGTCAGGTGACCTTTGTTGCTTATCATCTAGGTGTCGGCCATATTACCATTGCGCTTGACGATGTTGCTCGATATCTTGATGATACAGCTGCGTTTTTGGCAGAGTACTGCAAGCTTTCTAAGTCAGCATTTTTAGCTTGGCTGAGGCATTATGAAAGCCCGCAATGTGAGTATCGGCAGGGAACCCAAGATGCCTGTTGCAAGCCGCTTAACAGGGTTGAATTAGCTTCGGACTTTGTTATCGGGCAATCTAACATCTGTGATCAACATCGAAATGCTTAAAATCTTTAATATTTAAAAATTAAAACACTTAAACATTATGCTTGATCCACTAGTTTTCCAAGGCTTTATGCAACAGTGCGATGATATAAAAGTTGATTGTCAGCTGCTGGATTTGTCATCAAAACGCTGGTGTGAAATTCGTCTAGATCAAATGCACCCGATTATTTCGGGTAACAAGTTATTTAAGCTATTGCCATTTTTATCCCTTTTTCAGCAGCATGATTATCAGCAGATTATAAGTCTAGGTGGACGTCACTCTAATCATTTGCACGCATTAGCATACCTGTGTAATCAGCTTAATATTCCTTTTACGGCTTTAGTGCGTGGCTATCCTGAACAAGCTATGACGCCAACTTTAACAGATCTGCAGCAGTGGCATGCGAGCATATATTTTCTCTCGCACTGGCAATACAGCCAGCGCGATGATTTAGTCAGGGTTAAAGAATATTGCGCCCAGCATGGCATTGATATAAACAAGGCTTTATTCATTGCTGAGGGAGGTAGCCACTTTATCGGGCAAAACACTGTCAATGACGATGCAGCGGTTCAGCTACTTAGAAAGATTGTGCTGCATAGCCTGAGTGAGCAACAATTATCCTTATCCGATTTTGATTATGTTTCATTACCCGTAGGCAGTGGCGTCTTTCTGCAGCAGGCGCTGCGAGCATTATCGAAGCCAATACTTGGCATCTTGGCGTTAAAAAATCATCAACAGATGGCTGATAAATTTTCTGTAGATGCTAACGCTGAGTATGAAGTTCAATTATTAAACAATAGTTTTAATTTATCTTTCGGTAAGGTTAATCAGAGTCTTGCCAGCTACCTACAGGAGTTTAGGTATAAGTACAGTCACGATTTAGACCCTATTTATAATGCCAAACATTTTTTTTCAGTGACTCAGTGGATGCAGCAGAATCCAGCAGCTAGAGTATTGTCTCTGAATACTGGCGGTTTACAGGGGGCGAGATATTTACAGTCAAAGCTCGCCATATTGATGAATAGTTAAGCGATGTTGATTGGTTATGCAAGAAAAGCAAGAAACGCAAGAAGCGCAAAAAAACCAAGTTACGCAAGATAATAATCATGACATGTTGCCAGACAGTATTTGGCAGCGACTTATTCCATTAAATGCACTCTCGGCCAAGCAAATGCAGCAGCTGTGCTTGTCAGCTAAGGTATTAAACGCCAGCGGCGGTAATAACTTCATGCAGCCTGGTGAACAGCGAGACTGTTACTATTATTTATTATTTGGTTCGATAGAGATTCGCACATTAAGCGGTGAAATTTTTTGTTTATCCCACCTTGATGAAAAAGCAGCCTTGCCATTTATATCCGCCAGCACGCAACGTGTATCAGTCACCGCACGCTCTGATAGCAAAATTCTGCAAGTTGAGGCGAAACAGTTAGAAAGCTTACTCGCCTGGGGCTTAGCAGCAAAGTGTATATTGGCGGAGATAGCTGATCAGGCTACTTTAGAGGCGGATTATCTATGGATAAAATCTTTGCTGGAGTCGAAGCTGTTTTTAAAGGTGCCGCCTTTAAATCTTCAACAAATCATACAAAAATTCGAGTCTGTAAAAGTTAGTAAGCAGCAATGTATTATCCGGCAGGGTGATGTAGGCGATTGCTGTTATTTCTTAAAATCAGGTGAAGCCAAAGTTTTTCAATCAGACAGTGGTGAGCAGCCAATAGCGCTGTTGCACCAAGGTGATGTCTTTGGTGAGGACGCGCTAGTCAATAATGCGCCGCGCAATGCGTCAGTGATTATGTCTCAAGATGGTGAGCTGATGCGATTAGCACAGCAAGATTTCTTCAGTTTGCTGGCGAAGCCAAACGTAAACTATATAAGCTTAAACACATGTTTACATGCTAAGGCAAATAACATCTGTTTCATTGATGTTAGAACTGAAGCAGAGTTTAATGCCGGTCACTATGCAGGTGCTATTCATCTACCTCTGCATTTGAGTTTTTTAAAGTCGGCTGTTTTAGACTCTGGTATGCATTATGTCTGTTACTCAAATCGCTTAGATCGCGCAGAGATGGCCAGTTATTTTTTAAGCCAGCAAGGTTTCAATGTGCGAGCACTCAAGCCAGGTATTGATGAGCTGCGTGCAGATCAGCGGCAGTTGTTTTCAACGCAGAGCTTGATTACAGATAAATATTAACTAAAAACTAACATAGATAAGTTGTTATAACGAGCCTTAACAATTGCTAGTCTGAACGGCTTAAGATTTGAATAAGGGCTGCTCGAGTCCAGGCCATGTTCTCGGTGCGATAAAGCAGCGAAATACTTCTTCAACTAATTCATTTGCTTGCTGAAAGTTAAGATTAAGCGCGCTTATCAGGGTATCTATATGTTTACTTTTATGTGTACTTTTATATGTACTTTCGCTCAATGGCCTGAAAGCAGTTAACATAATTGGGCTGCGTTTGTTGTGCAGCAGGGCATTTAGTCGCTCTTTGATGACGCAGCTGTTCACGGCTTGCTGGCGCGCGATCACCTCGATAGATGCGATAGGGTGAATTTGACTTAACCAATCCGGCTTTGCCAAAATCGCCCAGTCGTATTCAGTTGCTGAAAGTTGCTGATCAAACAAATCAACTTCATCAAGATATAACCACAGTGCAGGTGGTGAAGCCTTATGCTGTTGCCAAGGGCAAGATGTGATGTGATGAAAAATATAGCCTTTTATCGAGTAGCTGGTTTTAAGCGTATCCAAATCTATGGCTTCATGATTGCCTAGAGCTTGTTGAATGGCGGCTCGGCCAGCTGGAGTTTTGCCCAGCTTCAGCTGCTTATTTAACGTGTGGCTAAATTTTCTTGAGAGGCTGTCTTGGCTGTTCGGTCCTAGTAGAAAATCTTCTGCTGTAAAATCTGCATGCCAGGTTTGCGAGCTGAACAGTGCCGCGGTATCGAGATAAAACTTGATGGCAATCTCATGGTGAATCAGCTGCTGCTCGCGCTGCAGGATAAAATCAAACTCGCCTACGGTCTGTTTCTTCTCAAATACTTGTAGGTTTGCCACCAATACTTGCAATTTAGGGTATTGATTAAATAAATGTAGCCACAGCCTTTCATAATAAACCCCAAGCCGTAAGCGTCGGCCAGCTTTTAGTTCGTCATGCTGCATAACCTCTAAAACAGGCTGCCATTGCTGTTGTTCAAACTCACGGTCTAGTGTTTCAGCCAGCGTTGTGCCGTAGCAGTCATCATGGCTAATATTTGATCTGCTTAGCTCGGGTAACTGTAATGCCGCGACTAAGTCGAGAGCGTAATTGATGGCGGCGAGCTCGGCATCGGTGTTGGGTGTGGCTGACATAGATAAATCATACGCACGAATACTCTGAGCGGTGCGCTTGGCTTTGTTGTATACTGGTCAACCATTTAACCACACTGCTTGGATCGATATGGAGTATCAGTTTCGCAATATTGGTATTATTGGTCGTTTAGCTGCCGATAATACGCAGGTTTTAGAGTCGGTCAAACTGCTAAAACAGTTTTTACTAGCACGCGACCTGACGGTTGTTTTAGAAAAAGACATTGCCGCATTGATGCCTGACCACGGTTTACAGGTCAGCACCCGCAAGCTGATTGGTGAGATCTGTGACCTCGTTATTGTCGTGGGTGGGGATGGTTCCATGCTCGGTGCAGCGCGCGAACTGGCATCGCAGTCAGTGCCGGTGCTTGGTATTAATCGCGGCGGCTTAGGCTTTTTAACCGATATCTCACCGGATGAGATCGAAATTAAAGTTGAGCAGGTGCTTACCGGTGACTATATAGTTGAGCAACGGTTTCTGCTCGATGCGGTGGTCAAACGTGGCGGCGAGCCAGTAGCGAAAGGCAGTGCTTTTAATGATGTAGTCTTAAGCTCTGGCGAAACTGCACGGATGATGGAGTTTGAACTAGAAATAGAAGGACAGTTCGTTTACTCGCAACGTTCTGACGGTTTGATTGTATCAACTCCAACCGGCTCCACAGCCTATTCCTTATCAGCTGGCGGCCCAATAATGCACCCCAAGCTTGATGCACTTTGCCTAGTGCCGATGTTTCCGCACTCGCTTAATGCAAGACCCATCATGGTCGACGGTAATGCTGAAATTAAACTGAGAATTTCTGAAGATACGGCGACATCGCCTACCGTTACCTGTGACGGTCATATAAGCTTAAAAGCGCAGCCGGGCGATGTCGTTTATATTTATAAAAAGCCGCATAAGCTGAAACTCATTCATCCCACTGATCATAGCTTTTATTCTGCCTGCCGTGACAAGCTCGCCTGGGGGCAAAAGCTTGTTAATTGAAACCCGTTGCTCGCAATTCGATATTATTGGCGATGTCCACGGCTGTGCCGACGCTCTATCCCAGCTGCTACTGAAGTTAGGCTATCGTCAACATGCTGGTGTTTATCACTTCCCTGATGGGAAACGGCAGGTGATTTTTGTCGGCGATGTGATTGATCGCGGCCCGCAAATCCGTGAAACCTTGGCGATAGTGCGGTCCATGGTTGATCAGGGCGCTGCGCACATCGTAATTGGCAATCACGAATTTAATGCGGTCGCTTATTTTACAAAGCTTGAGCAAGGGTATTTACGTGCACACAATCCCAGAGCGCAACAGCAAATTCAAGCAACTTTAGACGCATTTGCGGCTCACCCTGAAGAATGGCAAGACTATCTGGATTGGTTTGCACGCCTGCCGCTGTTTCTAGAGTTTGAGCATTTTCGCGTTGTGCATGCCTGTTGGGACCAAGCCCGGATTGCTGCTTATTGGCAGCGTTTCAACAGTTATTGCCTTAGCCCTGAGCGTGTGCAGCAGTGTGCAGACTATACATCCGTTGCGGCCAGAGCTGTGGAACGATTAACGCGCGGCGTCAGTCTCAAGTTACCGCATGGCTATTCTATTAAAAGCCGTGATGGCTTTGAAAGACGCAGCTTTAGGGTACATTTTTGGGCTGAAAACGCAGAATGTTATGATGATATCGTCTTTCAACCCGACCCGCTGCCCGCTGAGATGCGAGCGCAACGGCTCGATGCCGCAGAGCAGGCACATTTAAGTCATTATCCCAGTCACGAAAAGCCCTTATTTATTGGACACTATTGGCTGCAAGGCGAGCCAGCACTGGTTGCCGCGAATATCGCCTGCTTGGATTATTCAGCGGTTAACAATGGTAAGCTTGTCGCTTATTGTTTCGACACTCGCTCGCCGATATTAGACCCTAAACATTTTGTTTTCGTAGAAAGTGATGTTAATCGCGCCATCGATATTGAAAACGACTTATCGATGTAACCGTCAATCAATGAGTTTTAGACAGCTATGGACTTAAAACAATTAATTCAAAATATTACCCCTGAAATCTATCAAAATTTAAAACGTGCGATTGAAATTGGTAAATGGCCCGATGGCAGAGCGGTCTCTGCTGAACAGCGTGAAAACGCGATGCAGGCCGTTATCGCGTATGAGATTGAACATAATCTCGACGATCAGCAGCGTGTAGGTTTTGTAAATATGGCTGGCTCAAACTGTCATAATGAAGACGGCAGCACAAAACCAGATAATCTTGAGCAAGCCAAACCGATTAAATGGCACTGAGATACGAGCAATGTTAGCTTCTGGAAATATTAATAAAATGCATACTGAATGGCTGCCTGATCAGGTTCAGTATCATTTACCGATTGGCGATCAGCTAGTTGATATCAATGCGCTAATTGGCCGCACCATTCATATAGATTATCAGCAACAAATCAACTGTCAGCACTGTGGTCGTAAAACTAAAAAAAGTTTTAACCAGGGCTATTGCTACCCCTGCTTCAGCAAGTTAGCGCGGTGTGATAGCTGTATTGTTAGCCCAGAAAAATGCCATTTCGAGCAGGGCAGCTGTCGCGAACCTGATTGGGCAGAGCAAAACTGCTTTGTTGATCATTATGTCTATTTGGCTAACTCCTCGGGTCTTAAGGTGGGTATTACCCGTGGCTCGCAAATTCCCACTCGCTGGATTGATCAAGGTGCGATTCAAGCCCTACCCATTTTAAGGGTTAGCACGCGACAGCTGTCAGGATTATGCGAGGTTGTTTTTAAGCAATACACCGCTGATAAGACTAACTGGCGAAAAATGTTAAAAAACGAGGTAGACATCCTCGATATGCGAGCTGAGCGAGACCGCTTATTTGATCTTGCGGCGGCTGACTTGCAAGCACTTGAAGATAAGTATGGGCTGCAAGCGATCAGCCGAATTTTAGATGCTGAGCCGACCGAGATTAGTTTTCCAGTCGAGCAATACCCAACGAAGGTGGTGTCCTTTAATTTGGATAAAAACCCTGAGCTTGTCGGCAAGTTGATGGGTATAAAAGGGCAGTACCTGATCTTAGATAGCGGGGTAATAAATATGCGAAAATATTCAGGCTATCAGCTAAATTTATCTGTGCTTGAGGATTAGTATGAAAGAAGCCAGCGCCGCGACTCAACCCGAAATTAAGTATTTGAGCGATTATCAGCCGCCTGCCTATACGATTGATCGAACCGAATTATATTTTGATATTCAGCCAGCATTCACTCTGGTGAGCTGCCATTTAACAATGCGCCGGCAGCGCTTGGAAGATTTACAGCTTGATGGCCAATCATTAGAGCTAATAGCCTGCTCTGTGGATGATAAGCCTTTAAGCTCGGATCAGTATGCCGTTACTGCAGAGCATTTAATTATTCAAGCTAAGTATCTAGCTGATAGCTTTACCTTAAGCACTAAAGTCAAAATTTTTCCTGCTGAAAACACTTCACTAGAAGGCTTATACCACTCGCGCGGCATGTATTGCACGCAATGCGAGGCCGAGGGCTTTCGCAAAATCACCTATTTTATCGATAGACCCGATGTGATGAGTGAGTTTTTGGTTACCATACAAGCGCCTGAGGGGCGTTTTAATCGCATGTTGTCGAATGGTAACTGTATTCAGGATTCAGTGCTCGATGGTGTTAGAACGGTTTGCTGGCATGACCCCTTTAAAAAGCCCTGTTATTTATTTGCACTGGTTGTTGGCAACCTTGCCGTGGTTGAGGACCAATTTGTTACGCAGTCTGGTCGCGATGTGAAGCTGCAAA
>JABSRR010000085.1 GCA_013215025.1 Pseudomonadales bacterium | reverse complement strand
CAGGATGAGGGCTGCGCAGGTTTAGAAATCACTTTAGATGGCCCGCGTCTTCAGTTTCACTGCGATAGCCGCTTTGTGTTAGCCGGCGCCGACTGCGAAGCTTGGCTGGATGCGCAGGCATTGCACAATCATTGCGTGTATCAGGCTAAAGCCGGTCAAATTTTAGATATTGCCGCAGTAGCAAGCGAGGGGGCTCGATGTTATTTACTGCTGGCTGGCGGGATTGACTGTCCAGATTACTTAGGCTCAAAATCAACATTTACCCTGGGACAATTTGGTGGCCACAGCGGCCGTGCACTGCGCGCCGGCGATATGTTGTCTATTGATGCTGTGGCGTTTGATCAAGCCTGCTTCGATCAACAGGCGGCAACAAACGATTTACAGCATAGTCTGGCACAGCGCTGCCAGCTGCAGGTTATCTATGGCCCCCATGGTGCGCCAGATTTTTTTACCGAAAACGATATCGCACAATTACTGCAGCAGTCATGGACAGTGCATTATAACTCATCGCGCACCGGCATTCGTCTTATTGGCCCGAAACCTGAATGGGCGCGCGACAATGGCGGCGAGGCTGGTCTGCACCCGTCAAATATTCACGACAACGCCTATGCCATTGGCGCGGTTGACTTTACCGGTGATATGCCGGTAATACTTGGGCCAGATGGACCATCGCTGGGCGGCTTTGTTTGCCCGCTAACCGTCATTCAGGCCGATCTTTGGAAACTTGGCCAGCTACGCGCCGGTGATCAGATTCAATTCATCCCAGTCGAGCAGGCGCAGGCGGTGGCTTATCATGCCGATTTACGACAAGCGCTGCTTAAGCTTGAAGTGCCGCCACCGCTATTGCCACCCTGCGTTATACAGCACCAAGCTCTGCTAAGACTCGATCAGCAAAACCCACAGGTCACCTACCGCAGTCAAGGCGATGCCTTTTTGCTGATTGAGTACGGCGAGATGCAGCTTGATATTGCGCTGCGTTTTCGGGTGCATGCCTTAATGCTCAGTCTGCAACAGGCTAACATACCGGGCGTGTTAGAATTAACGCCTGGAATTCGCTCCTTACAGGTGCACTATCAAGCAGAGCGAATTAGCCAGGCAGATTTATTACAGCAGCTGGTCGCACTCGAGAGCGGTTTAGCACCCGAGACTTTGACTGTACCCTCACGCATAGTGCATTTACCACTGAGTTGGGATGATGCGGTATGCCAACAGGCCAGTGCTAAATATCAGCAATCCGTTAGACCTGACGCACCCTGGTGTCCTGACAATATTGAATTTATTCGTCGCATTAACGGCTTAAGCGATGCAGACGCGGTTAAACAACTGGTGTTTGATGCGCACTATTTAGTGATGGGCTTAGGCGATGTTTATCTGGGTGCACCAGTGGCGACACCGCTAGACCCCAGACATCGTTTAGTGACAACTAAATACAACCCGGCCCGCACTTGGACTGCCGAAAATTCAGTAGGTATTGGCGGTGCCTATATGTGTATCTATGGTATGGAGGGCCCAGGCGGTTATCAACTGCTGGGGCGTACCCTACAAATGTGGAATCGTTATCATCAAACGGCCGATTTTAAAAATCCCTGGCTGCTGGATTTTTTCGATCAAATTCGCTTCTATCCAGTCAGCGCCGACGAGCTAACAAGCCTGAGGCAAGGCTTTTTAAGTGGCCAACACCGCTTGAAAATTGAAGCAAGCGAATTTTCTTTAAGTGATTACCAAGCTTTTCTTACACAGCAGCAAGACAGCATAAAAGCGTTTGAAGCACAGCGTCAGCAAGCCTTTGACGGCGAACTGCAACACTGGATTGCCAACGATCTATTGCATTTCGACAGCACAGCTGCGGATATTATCGAGCACAGCGAGATTCAACTAGACGATGGCCAGCAGCTGGTCGAATCGGCCTATTCTGGCAGCGTCTGGCAGTTAGCAGTAGCGGCAGGCGATACGGTCACAGCTGGACAGACGCTAATGATTGTTGAGTCGATGAAAATGGAGATTGCCGTGCCCTGCCCTGCCGATGGCTATATTGCTGAAGTGCTGAAAACCCCTGGGCAACGCATTAGCGCTGGCGACGCGTTATTTATCTTAGGCTAATCTGCGATTATTACGAGGACAACAAAGTGTCAACATCTGTACTTGATTCCAACGAGCTCGATTTAAGTTTTGCCGGCCTCAAGGCCCACTATCAGGCTGGCGATTTCACCCCGCGCGAATGCATATACTTTCTGCATCAGCAATCGCTGGCGCTGAACCAAGACAACCCTATTTATATTCAGCTGCTCAGCCTTGATACCTTAGATAGCTATCTTAGTTATCTAGACGATAAAGATCCTAACGAGCTGCCTTTATACGGCGTGCCCTTTGCGATTAAAGACAATATTGACTTAGCTCGCATAGCCACTACGGCTGGCTGCGCCGAATATGCCTACACCCCAGAGGATTCAGCGTTTGTAGTGCAGCAGCTGATCAAGGCCGGTGCGATACCGATGGGCAAAACCAATTTAGATCAGTTTGCCACAGGGCTAGTGGGCACACGCTCGCCCTGGGGTGCTGTTAAGAACAGCTTTAACCCAGACTATATTTCCGGTGGTTCTAGCGCTGGCTCGGCAGTTGCAGTAGCCCTGGGCTTGGTCAGCTTTGCGCTGGGCACCGATACCGCAGGTTCTGGACGCGTGCCTGCGGCGCTGAATAATTTAGTAGGGCTGAAGACCTCACGTGGCATTTTTTCCAATCAAGGCGTGGTGCCCGCCTGCAAAAGCCTCGATTGTGTGACCGTATTTGCGCTGCATCATCACGATGCTAAGCAAGTATTATCGCTTGCTGCAGTGGCTGACCCTAAGGATGCCTTTAGCCGCAGTTTTCAAGCACTGCATCGTGCTAAACGCTATCCTGAACAGTTTCGCTTCGCGGTGCCGTTGCAAAAGCAGCGACTGTTCTTTGACGATGCAGAATACGCAGCAGGGTTTGAACAGGCCATCGAGCAGCTGCAAGCCATTGGTGGTAGCCCAGTTGAGATTGATATACAGCCACTGTTAGATGCAGCGCTGTTATTGTATCAAGGCCCTTGGGTGGCAGAGCGCGTCGCCGCCGTGGGCGACTTTATTCAGGCACAGCCTGATGCCGCACTGCCGGTTATTCAAACCATTATTGGGCAAGCGCCTGCATTTTCCGCTGTCGATTTTTTTAATGCTGAGTATCAAATGCAGGGCTATCGCCAATATGCTCAGGCGATTTTTAATCAGGTCGATGTATTGTTAACCCCCACCTTACCCAAACATTACACGATTGCTGAACTAGACGCTGAACCCATCTTATACAATAGCCACAATGGTCTATATACCAATTTTGTCAACCTGTTAGACCTAGCCGCGATAGCGTTACCAAGCGGTTTTACCGCTGACGGCCTGCCGTTTGGTATTAGCTTATCGGCACCGGCACTGGATGACTTCGCACTGCTGGCTTTGGCTGAACGGTTTTGCGATGCCAATGCACTGCCGATGGGCGCCCTTGCTAGGCCTTACCCGAAGCAATCTACAGCCATTGCTAAAGCTTGTGAAATGATAAACAGCGATGACTTTATTGATGTCGCCGTCTGTGGCGCACACTTATCTGGCTTTCCACTTAATCACCAACTCACCGACCGCGGCGCCTGTTTAATTGCCAGCACTAAAACCAGTGAGGCGTATAAATTGTATGCCTTGGCGGGCGGGCCGCCCTATCGTCCAGGCTTGATTCGTGATGCGCACAATGGCGTGCAGATCGAAGTAGAAGTTTGGCGTATGCCAAGCGCGCAATTTGGCTCTTTTGTCGCCGGTATTCCTGCGCCCTTAGGGATTGGCAAGGTGGAATTAAGCGATCAGCAGTGGGTTTGTAGTTTTATTTGCGAACCCTATGCGATTGAAACGGCAGAAGATATCAGTGAATACGGCGGTTGGCGCAGCTATCAGCAATCATAGCAGCGCTAATACGTTTTTGCTCTCAACGAGCATGCGCTAATCACATAAAAGATAATATATTTATATGATTTCGCTGCTATTATGCCTTAGCTGTGTCCGGCGCAGTTTGTTTATCGAGTGCCGCGGCGGGCAGATGTGCAAGCATTGCTGCCACTAACAAAATAACGGCGGCAAGATTTATCATGCTGGAAAAGTCATCAGCCTCAGATAAATAAGCGCATACCATCGGACCACTGGCTAAGCCCATCTTAGAGAAAAAGCCAGCAAGGGCTGCCGCCTGCCCAGAATCATCGAAACTTGAGCACATACCCAATAGGTAAGATATCGCGAATGCCCAGGTGATTCCAACAATGCTATTCGCCAGCCAGTACATCAGGGCAGAATCACTGGCATGTAACATTAAGGTAGCAGCAATGGTAATAAGAATCGACAACAACAGTGGCCAACGTCGATTCATACGGTGTGCAATCAGAATCACAAGAACCGAGCCTAACAGCGAAATCCAAGCAGCCTGACCTAATGTATTACTAATAAACGTAATGTCTAAGGCTGCCTGTTTACCAATCGAAATAATATAGGCAAATATACCCATGTTCGCAGCCTGGAACATAAACGTAGCCAATAAGGCCGCGAGCAGAAGATATTTATAGCGGCGACTGAGAAACTTAACGCCCTGTGATTGCTGTTGACTAGCATTGCCCGCATGCAGCTCTGGAATCAATGGCAGCAGCAAAATATTGACAATATTAAAAGCTATCAAAGTGGCGAACAATGCTGTCGTACCATATTCAGGTAGCAAGGGTGGGATATAAATCAAACCTAAACCGCCTAAACCAAACTGCACGGTTAGCAAGTAGCCAAAACTTCGCTCGACGTTCTTGGTTTTCGCCATCAGCGAGAAAGCTATACCAACAATCATGCCGCCAACCGTACCGTGTACAAAACGCACCGCAATCAAGCTACTGAAATCCGTTAAAAAAATCGACAAGCTGTCCGCTAACATCATCGCCAGCAATAAAACTACACAACTCATACGCCAAGGTATTTTTGCAACGATAAAAATCGCTGCAAAGGCGCCAAATGCAGCGCCATAAACATTCGACGAACTGATAATACCCGCTTGTTTATTGCTTAAGTCTAAACCCACGATTAAGCCTTCAACAATCGCCGGCATGATATTGACATAAAATAAACCCGAGGTAGCCAATAGTGCCAACAGCAAGCGCGTTACATGTCCATCAGGGTTAACCTGAAAAAAACTTTGTGGTTCAGCTTTATCGGCTAAGTCAGAATATTGCATAACGGCACCGTTTACTCAGATGACTGTTGTTTGTCAGGTCGCGCCAGAGGACCTAATTTATTTAAGGCGGTAAAATCTTTCGAAGCCTGATAGGCGCTGAACTCAATTTTACTGTCGCGAAAACTCTTTAAGGTCTGACCTAAACCCATCATGCCCTTTTCACGACTGCGACTGACTTGATCAAGGTCTATATGAACTGGCATAAACGCTTGCCGCTCACCCGCCTGATGCAAAACGCGGCCATCAGGGTCGACGATTATCGAAGCGCCGTTGCCAAATTTGCCGGCAACGTTAATATTAAAATAATACGCTTGGCTAACGACCGCATTGGTGCGCGCAATCGACAGCTCTAATTCACGATCAACTGTGCTGGTCATGGTAGGGTTAATAATAACCTCTGCGCCAAGACAGGCCAGTTCTCGACTCACCTCAGGAAACCATTGGTCATAGCAAATGGATAAGCCAAATCTACCAACCTCTGGCACATCAAATATACCAAAGCTGTCACCAGCACTAACACCTGACTCATAGGGTTGAAAGGGAAATAACTTGCGGTATTGCAGAACACATTCACCGGCCGGATTAAACACCATGGCGGTGTTATAAACGTGCTCGCCAGCTTGTTCGAACATAGAACCTGGAATTAACCAAATTTGGTGCTGTTTAGCCAGCTCTGCATAGCGGCTAAAGCTTGGGTTCGGCAGGGTTTGCGCATTGGCTTTGCTGGGGCCAAAACTTACCAGCTCACCCAAGATCACCATATTTACCCAAGGAAACGTTCGCATATACTGATCGACAGCCTTACAAATAGCGTCGACATTGTTCGTGCCTTGCAAATCATACTGCAAGCCAGCGATGGCAAAATTGCGCATAAAATAATGTCCAAATCGTTGATGCTGCTACCTTACGTGATCACTCAGAGTGGCCATAGCACCAGTTGGATTATGCTGACTGGACCAGATATTTGTCGCCGTTTATAGATAATCCGTAATCAGTTCAGCATGCTCAATCAAGTAACCATATTGGTCATATAATTTCAGCGAATTGCCATCTTTGACCACTTGATAGCCCACTAGCTCTCCCCATTGCCAGCGGTTCCATTGCCGATAAAGCTTGTCATTTTCGACAAACCAAAGCCCGCGATCACAGTCTTCATTACTGAAGCCAGCCTGACCAATGAGTCGCCCGTCGGCAGCAAAATCGATTGTGCATGGATCGCCATAGGCAATTTTACACAATAGCCTGGCATTGCTAATGATTGCCTTCAGTCGCTCGCCGGTGAGTAACTCGCCGCCCGCACTATCGAATGACTGCTGCGGGTTTTGTTTTAAATCATGGATCAGATTTCTCAATGCAACGACGCCGGCACGAATATGGTTAACTGGCAAACTGGTGATAGCCATGCGAAATGAATGTTGGTGCTCATTATCCGTTGCATAATAGTCGCGCATCGGCTCGATTAATAAGCCCTGCTTTTGCGCCTCCGACACCAGCGTATCAAGCTCGATCGGATCGCTCAGGGTCATCATCAATGCGGTACCGCCTTTGGCAGGAATAATGGCCACATCGAATAATAAATAGTAGTTAACCGCACGGCGCAGCTCTACCCATCGCTCGGACAATACCTCATGACAGCGCGCAAGATAGGAGTCGAAATAGCCTTGCGATAAAAAATAAGCAGCGGCACGCTGATTATTCATCGGTGGATACTGCACCATAATTTGCCGCAAACGTCTGGCTTGCTCAATAATCTCAGGCGCCGCCACCATAAAACCAATGCTTAATCCTGGTGTAAGCGCTTGTGACAAACAGCCGAGATAGATCACCCGATTATCTTTATCCATTCCACGAATAGCGACCTGCGGCTTATCAAGATAATTACTTTCGAATTCGGCGTCGTCCTCAATAATTAATTGATCAAAGCGCGCGGCTTTTTTTAACAGCGCTTTACGCCGCGATGGCGACATAGTGACTGAGGTTGGATTTTGGTGACTTGGAGTCACGTAGATCAGCTCGGCTGCGTCTAATTTGTCATCAATCAGCATGCCTTCATGATCCACCGGCTGATGAATAATATCAGCGCGCTGACGCTTCAAGGTAGATACCAACGCCGGATATGATGGCTCTTCGATCGCAACTTTCGTAGCTTTTTGCACCAATAAATCCGCCAGTAAGTAAAGTGACTGTTGCGAGCCAATGGTGATCAAAATTTCTTCTTTACGCGCTTGAATGCCGCGACGTGGCAAAATTCTTGCGGCTATTTGTTCAATCAGCAAGGGGTCGTCCTGACCGCCGCTGTCGTTACACCACTCATAAGTATCGCGCACGCTCATGGCTAAGCGTGAAGCCTCGCGCCACTCACGAATAGGAAACAGGCTGTTATCATATTTGCCATAAATGAATGGATAAGGCGCCATTTTCCAGTCGCTTGGACAGTCAAAATTCGCCTCAGGTAAAGGTTTTGCTGCGCAGCGCTGGCGCCACTGCGGTGATAAGGTTTGCGTGCTTGGCAGCTGTTTAGCTGACTCCACTCGGCCCTCTAAAATTTTCGGGTTAACATAAATGCCGCTGCGTTCGCGTGAAATCAGATAATTTTCTTCAACCAGCTGC
>JABSRR010000084.1 GCA_013215025.1 Pseudomonadales bacterium | reverse complement strand
CCTGAGTTTTGTCTGTGCTTACCCGCATAACATTAAGCACTTCTTGAGTATCAATATCTTCAGGCAATGACAAAAAATATGACGGCATAGCACTATCGTTTAACCAGTTCTGCTTGTAGGCATATGATTCAAGAACACTTCTGGCTGCCGAATTGAATTTTTTTTGTAACTTAACAGGCAGGGCCTGTCGCATGATCCTACCGTTAAATTGACGCTGAATATCCCCTTCAACACGCTGGTTAATATCCACCTTATCTTCACTCACTTGATAAAAGTAGTTAGATACATAGGTAATGCTGCTACCTTCAAGGTCTTGCGATTCTTGATAATTTGAACGCACCTGCAGCACTTGATCATCGCTGGCCAAATATTGTTGTTTTGCATAAACCATCTTGTCACACCCTTGTCGAATGCTAACGTCGGCATGACCTAGTAAACGGTACTGGTCAATAAACTGAGCCGCATAATGGGCATGGTGATTAATAATGCTCTGCTCAGATGTAAGCGGCAACCTAGTCGAGGGCAGCTCATCCTGCTTAAAGTCTGCGGCAAGCTTGGCGAAAAGTTGTTGATCATTATCTGAAAACACCACTGACTGTAGCTCTGGCAGTGAATATTGTGCAAGACTTATCGTTATTCCAGCTGACTCTTGTGCTGCTGACGAGAGCCTATTATTGGCCTGTTCGTCACTGGCTTTGCTGCAACTCAGCATACTCAATAGTGCTGTGCTAATCAGGATGGATTGTTGACATGCGCGTTTGCTAATCATAGGTATTGCACCGTTTTATTATTAAGTAAGCATTTATACCGGGCCGAGCGTCATCATAAGGCATTAGCATCGCATTAGAAAGAAAGTTGCAAAGCTGTAACTAGATACTATGTGGCTCTGAAAGTAGACTGCCTAGTTTACTTTATATAAGAAGAAACGCATGCCAAAAGCATTTAGCCAACTACGTCAAAATATCGAGCTGTTCTTTGCCGCCTGGAGTGATACCGTGGTTCAAAAACCATGGACCGTGCTACTGATCTCGTTAGCACTGACGTTTTCAGTGATCCCGCTAGTGCGCCATGGCTGGATTGATGTATCCATTGAATCCTTTTTGCCAGACAGCAACCAAGCGCTAAACGACTACAACGAATTTCGTAACAGCTTTAATTATGCACCGGGCGCGCTAGTCGTTTTAGATGCTCAGCAAAGCGTGTTTAATTTAGAAACTTTAAACAAAATTCGTGCCTTTCACGAGGCCATCGAGCAGCGCCTACCTTACTTGTTAAAAGTCACCAGCCTCGCCAATGTTCGCTACACGCGCGGCGAAGAAGATGAAATGATTGTGGGTGACTTAAGTGAAATCTGGCCCACTACTGAGGCTGAGATTCCCGCTTTCAAAGAGATTGTGCTGAATAATGAAAACTACCTGGGTGCGATCATCAGTGAAAATCAGCAGGTATTAAACTTTCTGATTGATCCCAAGGTGTATTCCACGGAAAAAGACCCCAATCAGCCCTCGGGCCTGTCATATCTAAAACCTGAAGAAGAGGAGCAATTTTCGAAAGCGGTTGTTAGCATTGTCGAGGAGTTTAACCAAGCTGACTTTGTGCTTTACCATGCTGGTGGTCCAACCATGAACTATATGATTGCCAACGACATGCAAGAGTCGACTGGACGCTCTACAGGCTTAGGGTTTGCAGTGATTATTTTATTACTGTTTATGTTGTTTCGGCGTTTATCAGGTGTCATTTTGCCGCTATTGGTGGTGTTTTTATCGCTCGCCATCACCTTTGCGATGTGGCCTACTCTAGGCTACCCCTTCAATGGCAACACGCAAATTATTCCAACCTTTATTCTTGCTGTAGGCATCGCCGATGCAATTCATATCTTAAGTATTTTTTATAAATATTATGATAACGGCGAAGAAAAGCGCGCCGCAATCACGCACGCGATCAAAGAAACCGCGATTGCTGTGCTGCTTACCACAGTAACCACATCAATTGGCCTGATGTCATTTTATGCATCCGAGATTATGCCGACCCGATCTTTAGGCTTGTTCGGTGCCATCGGCGTTATCTCCGCGTTGTTTTATACCTTGGTGCTGGTTCCAAGCTTGCTGACTATTTTACCGATCAAACGTCGCACTCAGGCCAGTGGTGATCATGCGGTAGAAAAAACCGGCATGGTGTTGCGCGGTGTCGACAAAGTTATCGCGTATTTTAGCTGGCTTGGCGTTCATCATGCGAAAAAAGTGGTGGCCGTATCTAGCTTGATTTCAGTAATTGCCTTGATTGGCGTAATGCAGGTGCGACTGGACCATGACCCTGTGCGCTGGTACCCCAAAGAGCATCCCCTGCGCAAAGGTATAGAGCTCGTTGACCAAGAAATGGACGGCATGCTGACCGCGCATATTACTATCGACTTCAAGCAAGATCATGCGCTGCATGACCCCAAAGTCTTGCAGGCAATAGAGCAAATTGAATTACTGGTTGAAAATTATCCACACGCCAGCGTGAATGCGGTTGATGCCACCTCAATATTAAGTGTAGTTAAAGAAACGCATCAGGCATTAAATGCGAATCAGCCCGACTATTTTGCCATTCCAGAGTCACAACAGATGGTGGCGCAAGAGCTGCTGCTTTTTGAGAGTGGCTCAGATGACTTATTTAAATATTCCGACTTTAAATTACAAATGGCTAGATTTGATGTGCAATTCACCTGGTCAAACGTGCTTAATTACCGTGAGTATGTGATTGATATACGCGATGCAATGCAGGCAGAGCTTGCAAGACTAGGCTACCCTAACGCTGAGGTTAAATTTGTTGGCCTGCTGGCAATATTCGGTGAAGCTTTGTACACCTTGCTGACAGATACGATGCAGAGTTACTTGATCGCCTTTGCATTTGTCTTTTTAGTGATGGTGCTGCTGATGGGCAATATTCGTCATGGTCTCATTGCATTTNTTCCAAATGTNATTCCAATCTTAATTACCGTTGGATTGGTATCTCACTTAGACATCGCCTTGAATATCATTACGTCGACATTGGGCTGTGTAATTATTGGCATTGCTGTCGATGATACGATTCACTTTATGCATCATTTCAGACGATATTCTGAAACTTTCTCGCCCAGCGTTGCTATTGAAAAAACTTTACAAACCTGTGGCAGAGCGATCTTTTTCACCTCGGTAGTGCTTGTGGGCGGTTTTATCGTACACCTGTCTGGTACGCTTTCCACCAATAAGGAATTCGGCTGGATGCTCAGTACTGCCATCATATTAGCCTTGTTAGCGAATTTAATTTTAGCACCAGCCCTGATCATGCAATTTTGGGGCAAGCAGCCCAATAAAGCGTCTGATCAAGTAAGCATTGCAGAAGATAAGCCAGAAAACAGTTTAGATCAGCGATCCGTCAGCAGCTAAAACTAAAGCTAAAGCTAGCAAGCAAGCAAGGATGCGAAAGACAGGGAAAGAAGGATAGCTTCGGATGTTAGGGATAGCATTCATAACAGGCTGCTGACTTACAGCTTTATAAATCTACTTAGCTTACTCTTAGCTTTCTACTTAGCTTACTCTTAGCTTAAGCTTTTCTAACACGATAGAGCCACTGTTGTGGCTCCCAAGGCTCTGTCACCTGACTCAAAGTGACATTTACATCATGCCCGATTAAGGACTCAGCCAATGCGCGTGAATGTTCTATTGTTGAAAGCGGGCTGTGCGTAGGCATCATCAACGAGCGACCTCGCTCATTCACGATATATAAATGACCAAACTTATCGGAATACACTTGGTCAAGTTTGCCAAAGCGGTCATTAGTGTAGGTAATATTTTTTTGCTGCATGTGCATATTTTATCGATTGATAAAGGCAAATTTCAAGTCACTTACTGATAAATGATATTGTTTAGCGACCTGCATAACAGCCAACTGCGGGTTGCCAGGCTTATACAGTGCAGACTGCATAATTGCATCAAAATACTGGCTATAGTCTTTGCCTGCTGCTTTTTCATCCAAGTTTGCTTGCTTATCAAATAGCTGAGCCTGATGCTCGTTCTTGATGAGATCGGACAATAGCTGCTGTAGCACGTCGAATTGCGCCTGGGTACAGGCTTCAATTTTTATCTCAGCGACAGCATTGGCTTGATCGAAATAAAAGTGGCAGTTATCTTCCAGCAGCTCAGATAAACAGGCTACTTGAGGCTTAGTTTTCACAGTGCTTTCCTATATTCGACAACACGGCTGTATTGCCAAGGGTACAAGAATTCGTAAATATTGTATAAGAACAATCATCAAGAATTAACTGAAGCCGATTTTAATTACACAATTAGCACTAGGACTATATACTAATCGTAGGTACAAATATTACATAAGTTCGTAACAAGAATTATTTGGCCATCAAGGCTGAGTGATAAATCGAAACACTCGCACAATATTCAACGATACATAATACAACGATACATACACTATGCTAGCTATTGTCATTGCCCTATTGATCGTCAGCAACGCGATCACCTATTTTTTATGTAAGCCAAATAAAAGTGATAATCCCAAATTACTCTCTGAACAGGTTGAGCAATTAGAGCAATCTCTTGCTGAGGCCGGCACAGAGCTTAAAGACTTGAAGCAAGCCTTAGCAGACAGTCGTTACAAAGCTAGCGAGTTAGAGAAAGACCTAGCCCAGGCGAAACGTAAGCACTAAGCCCGATAAGCTATGGTTAAAAATCAAGAATTGAGCGTTTAACTGCTGGGCAATTTTTTATCGATCGATGTGCGTTGCTTAATATGCAATGCGTTTGGCTGATTTTCTAATGGCTGGCCAATCATTTCATCATAGGCGCCATCTTGAATTAAGGTGATTTTCACGATCTCAACTTGCGCAAAGTCGGTTAAGATTTGGTCTATCGACTGAGATTGGTATGCTTTTGCGCCCTGATTCACTTTGAAATACTGATTATCGATCACGGCTCTGACGGTATATAAGTTTTGCCGGGTTGAATGTACAACTAACTCATCAACCTTTAGCGATTGAAGTGATGAAAGACGGATTGCTTGCATATAGCCTCCAAAAATAATTCAAAACCAAGGGTCACAGTTTATTATGCTGGCCAATTGTTATGAAGCATGCCGCAGTCAGCATTCTTAGCGATCCATTGCGCGATAGTATATTGAATAAGCATAGACAAGGTTTTGCCTGTTTGACCAAGAATTTTTGCTGATGATCTTTGCTATATATTGATGCGTAACAAAAGGTAAATTCGTTGAAACGGAGATTTCAGATGAATACCGAAAATTTTCACCCTGCAGAACTCGATGCTACAACACTGAAAGATATTCAATTGCTTGAGCATGAGCTGGATGTTGTTTTGGTAGCGCTTGAGCCAGATCCAGAGCCAGCACGCTTAAACCAAGATCAATTAGCAAGAATCAGAGCTTTAGAAGCTAAAACTGGCAAGGTCTTAGTTGCTTACCAGCACTGATATTACCTAGACAGCTTCATATATTTAGCTAATTTACCTTGGCTTACTCAAGCCAATAACTATTGCAGTTAAGTATTTTCACTAAGTAAATTGCCATATTGTTTGATCAATTAGGGTTTCGAAGTATTTAAGGTTTAGAATTTAGTACTTCTTTAGTACTACTTATTAAGTAAATTTATTAAGTAAATTCCCTAATTGCTCTAATTTAGAAGGCTAATACCCAATCATATTGAAGTGATGCACTTTGCATGAAAGCCCTTAAACCGGGAAATATTTTCCTACTGGGTTTGCACTAAATACACCGTCAATGAAGTCTAACTCACATCCGCAACTGCATCGGTTAAGGCAGTCTTAAGCGGTGTGTATGATAAATCCAGTTCGCGCTCAGCAAGGCTGCCGTCAAATAATAATGACCCTGCCTGCGTTGTTTTAAGCACATCCATAGGCAGCTCTGGGCGTTTGCCGGTAACGTGCGAAACCGCTTCCATGACCTTGGCAACAGGAATCAGCCAATTCTCTGGAATATTAAAACTAGGAATCTTAACATTAGCAATTCGACCGATAATATCAAAATATTCACGTGTGGTTGCACGCTCGGTACCAATCAAATAGCGTTTACCAATCGTATCTTGGCGCATGGCTGTGCGCACAATGGCCTCAGCAGCATCTTTGACATATAGATAGGTATACTGTGTATCTGCACCCACCAGTGCAGGCATCTTTTGCTTTACTGCGCGTCTTACTTCCATGGTTTCTTTGTCATCGCCAGCGCCAATCACCGCGGCTAAGTACACTATCGACAAAGGCAAATCTTTCTCAGCTTGCAAGCTCAAACCTGCTTGATCCCCAAGATATTTGCTTTTTGCATAATCACTGGGGTGTGGACCTGCTGGCGTAATCTCATTAAACGGTATTTGCTTGGGTACACCATAGGCAAGCGGCGTGCTCACCTGAACCACATGCGCAACATGCTGTTGTAAACAAGCTTCAAACACGTTTTTGGCACCAATATGATTAAGCTGATAGAACAACGACCTGTCTTTACTCCAAAACTCTCGCAAGCCGGCAATGTTTATCACGGTGTCAGCCCCTTTAAAAGCGGCTGACAAACTCTCAGGCTCTAAAATATCACCAACCACAAAATTTAACTGCGGGTGACTGTCAAAACTATAGCCATCTTGACGGTGACGGATCACGCAACGTACGTTGACTTTCTCTCGTAACAAACGCTCAACTACGTAACGACCAACAAAGCCTGTCGCACCAGTAATAACGGTAGTGGGGTAATCTGCTCGCATAAAAAACTCTCCAAATAATACTGCAACTACGTATAGCTAAACGCCTTAGATGCATATTGACGAAATGATTTGCAGCTTGAAGGGCAAGAACACACTTAGCTGCAAAAACGAATAGTGGCAAAAACGAATATAGAGAAAATCTGCAGCCGCTTGCGGCATGATAAATATTAATTGCGACTTTAACTGTGGTTGCAAAGGTACAATTGGTTTAGCTTGATTGATTATTTATTTAATCTGATGTGATGAGAAAATGTATATCAAATGCGGTCTAAGCTGCTGATTACAGCGTAAGTTATCAAAACTATGACTTAGGATTTTTCCATGCTCAACCACATCTCCCCGCGCTTATTGCGCAACAGCCCTATCAATCGTTTAGCCTATATTGTATTTATGACTTTCAGCCTAGCCTTATCATTTACGGCGAAGGCTGAAGCACCGGCTAAAGCTGCGCAATGTGCTGCATGCCACGGTCAAGATGGCGGTAAAACAATCATGCCTAACTACCCTAAAATAAAGGGTCAAAACAAGGCTTATATCATCGATTCTTTAAAAGCCTACAAAAACGGCAATCGTAAAGGCGGCAATGCAGCGATTATGATTGGTCAGTCTGCCAGCCTTTCGGACGCCGATATGGAGGCATTAGCTGACTATTACTCGAAACAATAAACTTTTCAAATCGATAAGCAATTTGAATCAATAGCCGTCTTTTTTCTGATCCAGAATCTGTTTAAGTTGATACTTATATACATCCATACATCAGTATACAAATTGCTTTCTAGATTTTGCATTTAGACATGTTATTAAGAATTGTATTGCGATGATTAATTATCATCGCCGCATTACTCTATAAGCCATAATCTATGAACCATGAAAAACCCAGAAGCACAGGTTCTACATTACTATGCAATGGACCTAAAAATTCACCATCAAAACTTACGCTTTTGGATTTAATTTTTCATGATGTATTCTCATTCACTAAGCATTATGCTTTTCAATAATTGTATTTGACTAGGTATTTATATGCGCATCTTAAATTTATCGAAGTTGGCCAAAGATAAACAAGAAACCATTGATGAGTTGTTAATTTTATCGCTATGCCAGAGCTTATATACTGTTCGAGTGGTCAGAAACGGTGAGTATTTCAAGGTCAAAAAACGCTTCAAAGACTACCGCGCGTTTTCAGTTGGTCAGGTGTACAAAGACTTTGAAACTTGCCAAATTCAAAAAGTCACTCTGGTGCATGATAGCCCCTATGACGAAATGATTGGCCATCCAGGTAAAGCCAGTGATAACACCTTAAGTATTTCTACAACACCACAAAACAGCTAGCTAGGTTTTGTCCTGTTTTGTAAATCAATTTATAAACGCCCTGTTAAATAATCGCCTGTTCAAGAATCGCCTGTTCAAGAATCGCTCGGCAATCATNCGTCTTCTTAATAATCACTGGGTATGCGCATAGTTTTCGATTGCCAAAAATAATCTGCACTTGGCAATCGCCCTACTAGCTCCTCGCGTAAAAATATTGTGCTTTAATAAGACAATACTGCTTATGATAAATTACCAGTCGAAGCCCAGCTCAATGAAAGGTCTAAAATCACTTTACTGGTTTACCCATGACCTTCGCATCGATGACAACCCCATTTTACACCACGCTTGCAACAGTGATCAGTTACTCTGTGTGTACTGTGTTGACCCCAGGTGGTTTTCTGCTAAACGCTACCATCTTGCGCAGATGGGAGCGCTACGCTGGCAATTTTTACAACAGAATCTTGAAGACTTAGCCTCACAGCTAGCGGCTTATGGTCAGCAGCTGCATATTATTCATGCGACTGCTGAACAAGCTATTGTGCAGTTGTGTCAGCATTTTCAGATCGACCAGCTATTGGTAGCTCGCCAGTTTGGTTTGGATGAGCGACGCAGTCTAGCAAGCATTGAACAGTCACTATTAGATACACAGTTAAACACACAGTTAATTGAGTTTGACCAAAGTACGTTGCTGCCTGCAGCTGAACTTGAAAAAGGCTTTCCTAATCTTAAAGGTGGTTTTACCCCTTTTAAAAATCGAGCATTGATGGCAACTGACAGTATCGCCATGCCTTACGACAAACCCACCCTACTGCCGCCACCAGTTATTGGTTCAACACATGACGACAAGCCCTTGATGGCAGGCTTTAGTTTGTTTGAAGTCTCTGATTCAGCGAGCTCTTCAGATCGACAGTCAGGCAATTCTTTAGACAGTTCTTCAGCCAATGCTTTACCGCAGTATTTGCCAAAGCCAATAGATGCGCAACCACTCGTTAGCGGTGGAGAATTTGCGGCTCAGCAACATATGTTAGATTATTTCGCTGAGGATTATTTATTAGCGTATAAACACACACGTAACGAATTAACTGGCTTTCACCACAGTAGCAAGTTTTCAGCATGGCTGAATACCGGCGCCCTATCCGTTCGGCGTGTCTATGACTGGGTATGTCAATACGAACATCAACGTGGCCAAAATGAATCCACCCAGTGGATGATATTTGAATTATTGTGGCGTGAATATTTTCATTGGTTAAGCCTTAGCCAATCAGCCTCGTTATTTGCATTCAAAGGTCTTAGAAAAAAACCACCGTTAACCGGCTATTATGGTGAACGTTTTCAAAAATGGTGCCAGGGCAATACCGCTTACCCGCTGGTCAATGCTTGTATGCGCGAGTTAAAAAGCACCGGTTATTTGAGCAATCGCGGCCGGCAAATCGTTGCCAGCTGCTTTGTTAACGAACTTCAGCTTGACTGGCGCTATGGCGCGGCATGGTTTGAACACCAATTACTGGATTATCAAGTTTCAGTGAATTGGGGCAATTGGCAATATATTGCTGGGGTTGGCGTTGACCCTCGCGGTGGCAGACACTTCAATTTACAAAAACAGCAACAAACTTACGATCCCGACCTGCATTATGTTCGCCATTGGTGTGGCGACGAAGATTTTAGTCAACAAGCACATGATTCTGTCGATGCTGCAGACTGGCCAATCTTATGAAATCTCAGTACAGGCGATTATGCTGGCTACTGGGTGACCAGCTAAACATTCAGCACAGCTGGTTTTCTACCGTCAGTGCAGACACTTTATTTGTCTTAGCCGAGCTACCGCAAGAAGTTGAATACTGTAGGCACCATCATCAAAAAATAACCGCTTTCTTTGCCGCAATGCAGCGTTTTAGCGAACAATTGCTAGAACAGGGTCATGACTGTTTATATCTCGATCTTGATAGCACTGCCGAGATGCCAAAATCGTTACCCGCATTGATTGAACAGTTAGCTGAGCAGTATCAAGTGAGCGAAGTTTGTTACCAACAGCCTGATGAATATCGATTATCAGAGCAGCTTCGGCAGTGGCAAAGTGCTAGCAATATTGACATACAGCGCGTCGACAGCGAGCATTTTTTACTGGCCCATGATGAAATTTTTACTGCCTTCAAGCCAAACACCGCTATGCGTATGGAAGCGTTTTATCGTCGCATGCGTAAGCGCTTTCAAATTCTAATGCAGGATGACCAACCGCTGGGTGGACAGTGGAATTATGATCAAGCCAATCGGCAAAGTTTTAAAGCCCATGATTTAGAGACTATCCCCGAGCCCTTGGTTTTTTCACAGTGTAGTCAGGCTATTGCTGAACGCATTGAAAGACATAATGTGAACACCATTGGTGATGCTGCTGAAACCAACCGCTGGCCAGTTGATCGACCGCAAGCTTTACAGTTGCTGGCATATTTTTGCACTGCCCTACTGCCGCAATTTGGACGCTTTCAAGATGCGATGACGCAGCAAAGCCCTCACGCATGGAGTCTTTACCACTCGCGACTAAGCTTTGCGCTGAATACCAAAATGTTATCACCGCAGGAGGTGATTGATGCTGCCGTCGATGCATACGAAAACAACGCATCCATCGACTTGGCTCAGGTAGAGGGATTTGTCAGACAGATTCTTGGCTGGCGAGAGTATATGCGCGGTATGTACTGGATTAATATGCCGGACTACGCAAATCGAAATGCTCTGCAGGCAAAGCAAGAACTTCCCAGCTGGTTCTGGACCGGTGAAACGCGAATGCAATGTTTACAGCAAGCGATTAAGCAATCATTGCAGTTCGCCTATGCGCACCATATTCAGCGACTTATGATCACCGGCAACTTCGCCTTATTAGCGGGGATAGACCCTGATCAGGTTGATGCTTGGTATCTTGGCATCTATATCGATGCGATTGAGTGGGTCGAAATGCCTAACACGCG
>JABSRR010000083.1 GCA_013215025.1 Pseudomonadales bacterium | reverse complement strand
GGATTGGAACAGCATATCAAAACGCACAACTGATCTTCATGAGCCACAAGCCTTAGTTGAATGGTGAGGGCTTTGTAAAACATGATGACGAGCATGTAGCTAAGTCTTTTATGTTCCTCAAGAAATTCACCTTATCATCACCATAAAAATCTCTGTTGTTATTCAAATAACTGATTTGATTTAAAAAATGCTTTTCGAGAATTATTGCAATATTATAGATACTCAATCAGGTGATAAGCTGTTTAAAGAATCTTATGTTAAGAAAATCATGCTGCACATATGAGTTTATTTGTAAGGTTAATAATCAATAGCAGCGTTGACATACTATTTTACAATACCATTGAATTTCCGGCATTGGGTAAACCATAAATCAATGAATTTATGTAAGCCTTAGCTTATATTAAAAATGATTGCCACAGAATCGAGGAAAGCCTCAGGCAGTGCAGTGATCGAAACAAAAACGCCGAGCAAAGCTCGGCGTTGTTCAGCTAATTGGCTAATGACTTACATCATGCCGGGCATACCGCCCATGCCGCCCATGCCGCCCATGTCTGGCATTGCTGCACCAGCACCGCCTTCTTCAGGCTGATCGGTGATCATACATTCAGTTGTAATCATTAAGCCTGCTACTGAGCCTGCCGCCTCTAAGGCTGAGCGGGTCACTTTCGCAGGATCAAGGATACCCATTTCGATCATATCACCGTACTCACCAGTACCAGCATTGTAGCCAAAGTTACCTTCGCCGCTGCGAATCTTATCTAACACAACCGATGCTTCATCGCCGGCGTTAGATACGATTTGACGCAATGGTCCTTCCATTGCTCGCAAGGCTGCAGCGATACCGTGGTTTTGATCTTCGTTATCACCGGTTAATTCAGCCACTGCTGCAATGGCACGTACCAAAGCAACACCGCCACCAGGGACAACACCTTCTTCAACGGCTGCGCGCGTCGCATGCAATGCATCTTCAACGCGCATTTTCTTTTCTTTCATCTCAACTTCAGTCGCGGCGCCTACTTTAATCACGGCTACACCACCGGCTAACTTAGCAACACGCTCTTGCAGTTTTTCACGATCGTAATCAGAGCTGGTATTTTCAACCTGTACGCGAATTTCTTGCACACGCGCTTCAATTTGACCTGCATCACCGGCGCCATCCACAATAGTTGCATTGTCTTTATCCATGGTGACGCGCTTAGCGCTACCTAGGTGCTCAAGACCTGCGTTTTCAATATCGAGGCCAACTTCTTCAGAAATAACCGTACCGCCGGTTAAAATCGCAATATCTTGCAACATCGCTTTACGACGATCACCGAAACCTGGGGCTTTACAGGCTGCGACTTTCACAATACCGCGCATATTGTTCACAACCAAGGTCGCAAGTGCTTCGCCTTCAACGTCTTCAGCAATAATCACAAGCGGACGTGAAGCTTTTGCTACCTGCTCAAGCAATGGCAACAGCTCACGGATGTTTGAGATTTTTTTATCAACTAACAGTAAAAACGGCGACTCAATTTCAGCAGTCATGTTTTCTGTATTGGTAATGAAATATGGCGACAAATAGCCACGGTCGAATTGCATACCTTCAACCACGTCTAATTCATTTTCTAGGCCATTACCCTCTTCAACAGTGATAACGCCCTCTTTGCCAACCTTTTCCATCGCTTCAGCAATGATCTCACCAACGCTTGAATCAGAGTTTGCAGAGATAGTACCCACTTGCTCGATCGACTTATTGTCTTCGCAAGGCTTAGCCATATCTTTGATTTCGGTCACGGCAGCAGCTACGGCTTTATCGATGCCGCGCTTAAGATCCATTGGGTTCATGCCGGCTGCAACAGATTTCAAACCTTCGTTAACAATCGATTGAGCTAATACGGTCGCCGTTGTAGTGCCATCACCGGCATTATCATTGGCTTGCGAGGCCACTTCTTTGACCATCTGCGCGCCCATGTTTTCAAACTTATCGCTCAGTTCGATTTCTTTCGCTACCGATACACCGTCTTTAGTAATCGTCGGTGCACCAAAAGACTTGTCCAACACGACGTTACGACCTTTAGGACCTAGCGTTGTTTTTACTGCATCAGCAAGAATATTCACACCTGCTAACATTTTTTGGCGTGCTTCGTCGCCGAATAATACGTCTTTAGCCATCTTCTTTTTTCTCCGAAAATAGTCTTATCAATAAATGTGGTAAGGGAAATTAACCTACTACGGCAAAAATGTCGCTTTCGCGCATGATCATCAGCTCGTCACCATCGACTTTTACGGTGTTGCCTGAATACTGACCAAAGATCACGGTATCGCCGACTTTCACTTGAAGTGCACGAACTTCACCGTTATCTAAAACTTTACCTTCACCAACGGCAACAATTTCACCTTGGTTGGGCTTCTCTTGTGCACTGCCCGGTAATACGATACCACCAGCTGATACAGCCTCTTCTGCTTTACGTTTAACAACCACGTTGTCATAGAGCGGACGAAGATTCATTATTTTCTCCTTGTTGTGCGGATTGCATGAATAAGAAATGAATTATTTTATCGTTGCAGCATTGATGGGGCTGGTTTAAGGAATTTCAAGGCAATCCAATGTATTTTTAGCAAAAAAATCATTTTTTTGTATTTTCTTTTAAATAATCACCGAGAAAGCGCAGGTACTCGTTGATAAAGTCCTAAGCCGATCAACCTCAAACCTTAGCGGTAAAGTTTAACCAGCATAGGTCTCGCTCTATTGATCACTGCTAAATGATCACTGGCCAAGCTGTTTATTCTCATCGACCGGCGAGCACTCGCCATCAATGCTGTCATCGCCTGCTTCACCTGACTGCGAGTATGCGCCGGTATAATCTTGCGCTGCGAATGGTTGAGCCTGCATAGCCTGAAATACGCCCTTACTAATCAATGACTTAACTAATAGCTGCCGTGGGCCCGGCAGTAGACAAAGGAAGCCAAGGGTATCGGTAAAAAAACCAGGGGTTAACAGTAGCGCGCCGCCAACGGCTAGCAACAGCCCTGTTACCACTTCTTCAGCGGGTAACTGGCCATCAGCCATTTTTTGCTTAGCGCGCATCAGCGTGGATAAACCCTGCTGTCGCAGCAAGTGCAAACCTATCACTGCCGTTAACAAAACTAAGCCAATGGTCGGCAGAGCACCAATCAGACCCCCGACTTGAATTAAAATCAACATTTCGACGATAGGAACGCCGATAAATAAAGGTAGTAACAAACGCATGATATAAATCCATCTAAGCTATACCTATTTAGATGGTGACAAGGACTAATAATTCAAGTTTTATTTTAATCAGGTCGATGGTGGCTATGATTCGCAAAAAAATACAAATTCAGTACAATGCCTGTTTTTTTAATATTCCATACTGACGGAGAAAATCATGGATCCAAAAGGTAAAGTTGTTGCCATTACCGGTGGCGCTCAAGGCTTAGGTTTAGCGATGGCTGAAGCGTTTGCGGCAAAAGGCGCGGTGCTAGCGCTCATTGATTTAAACGAAGAACGTTTAGCCGCGGCAGTTGCTAGCTGCGAGGCTTTAGGTGGAAGCGCCAAAGCTTTCAAAGCCAATATTGCGGACGAGACTGAAGTTGAACATTTATTCAGCCAAATCGTCAGCGAATTAGGCGGCCTAGATTGCCTGATTAATAATGCGGGTATTACGCGCGACGGTTTAATGGTGAAAGCTAAAGACGGCCAAGTGCAGAAGCGCATGAGCCTGGCCGAGTGGCAGATGGTTATCGATGTGAATTTAACCGGCGTCTTCCTTTGTGGCCGAGAAGCAGCAACCAAAATGATTGAAACCAATACGCAGGGTTGCATTATTAACATCTCTAGCCTCTCTAAAGGCGGTAATATGGGTCAAACGAATTACTCGGCTGCCAAAGCCGGTGTAGCAGCGATGACCGTAACATGGGCGAAAGAGCTTTCGCGCTATGGTATTCGCGCTGCAGGCATTGCGCCGGGCTTTATTGCAACTGAAATGGTTCAGTCGATGAAACCTGAAGCCTTAGAAAAAATGGCGAATATGATTCCACTGAAGCGCTTGGGTGAACCCAGTGAAATTGCTCAAACGGCGGTGTATATTTTAGAAAATGATTACTTCACCGGCCGCACGATTGAGATGGACGGCGGTATTCGTATATAAAGATTCAATATTTTGTAAGCTTTAATGCTTATCAAATAAAACGTTTCTTAGCGGGCTGCATATTCTTCAGCTCGCTTTTCAACATTTCACTCCCAGCTTATCGCGTCAGATGAGCTCTTCCTTCCATTTATAAATTGATCAGTTGTGGCTGTATGGCTAAGGATAACTTAGGCTTTTAAGTGGGTAATAACATGTTCTAGCGCCTTATCAAATACGCCGTCGTTTTCCAGTAATTCAAGCTGTGCATCGTTAAGCAGCTGCACTGCTTCATCACTGTGCATATCCATCACTTTTTGACCCTCACGATTTACCCAGACAAACGTATCGGTAAACTTAATGTAGGTCGCTAACTTTAATTTTAATACCGGCGACTGTCGATTATCGCGAACCCAAGTATTCATCGTCAGCAGCTTGCTGATGGTATCCACTGTAAATTTTGCCACATTTTCTTCAGTTGCGTTGCTGGACGGGCTAGCATCTAAAGGCGGTTCAACTGTCTGCGGCTCGACCGACTGCTGTCCACCGTCCTGCTTATCAGCTTGGTCTTGTTTCGATAGAGACTCAGAAGATGGCGATGTAAAATCGGCCTCAGCTAGGGAAGAGTCTGTGGGCGAATTAGTACTAAGCGACAGTGCGGCCTGCCCTGATGTCGGTGACTGGCTTTTTGCTGCATCTTGCTCAAGCTCATCTTCGACCGCATCCACACTGGCTGCCAATGAATTTAAGATCGCTTGCTGAGCTTTTAATTGCGCAGCATCTAATGGATTATCATCAACCAAGCCTACATCTGCATCTATACTCACTGAATCTAACGCAGGAAGTATAGCTTTTAATTGTGCATTAACTTCAACTTTGGCTAAACCTATTGATAATAATTGCGTCTGTAAGCCATATACTGCCTTAGCTCGGTCGCCAGTGATTTTATCGCGCATATAGTTAAGCAACTGATCTTCGGCAGCTATAGCTGCCTGCCACAGTTCATTTTGTGTGTTAGCAAACTTATTAAAAGCAAAACACAGAGTCTTAGACCAATATTGATAAAGAAAATCGTTGATCGCCGTGGGCAACTCAAGTTTCGCAAATTTTGCATCCAAATGTTTTCTAGCGATATGCTGCGCTTCAAGTTGACGAGACTTTGCTTTTTCTAAGGATTTGAGTCGTTCCTCACGTTTTTTTGCACGTGCCAAGAATTGACTTTCTGCTTGCTCTAAATATTGGATGGATTCGGCAAAAATATTGCTATTGGTCTGATAATGCTGGTTGACCTGTTGCACGCTATTTTTCATTGCCGCTAACAGAATATCGTCTTCTTCCTGATCAGACTTTTCCCATAACACAGATAACTCAGCCATTTTATTGAGCAGTTGCTGACCTGGGTTATTCGCATCTAGAAAGAAGCTTTGATCATTCAGTGCGGTCTTTAGAATAGGCAGACTTAGCCTATCCATGAGACGCTGAATCGGCTCAGGCAAATGAAACTGCGCAAGATCATCAAACAGCATCGATAACATAGCGATAGTGTTTTCCGCATTTTTTGAAACTTGGAAATCTTCTTGTGCAAACTTTTCATTTAGCTCGTCGGCTAAATTTGTAAAAGAATCAGCGGTAAAATCCTCAGTATCAAAGTCAGCAAAACTGTTGTCTAATTGCGCTACTAAATCTTGATCAGAAATTAAGTCTGCATCGCTATTATTGTCAATAAGATGATGCTCTAGCTGCTCAGGAATTTCGACAGCTGATATAACGCTTTCAATATCTAACAGCGCTGCTGAAGATGCATTATGCTCTGGCAGAACAAACTCAGCCATATCGCTTAAAACTTCATTACGATGCTTTTGATCCTGTTCAGACTTATGCATTTGTTTGAGCCTAGCATTGACATCATTATCATCAAGCTCAGCCAAGATTGCCTTGCTGACAAAAAAATTATTCAGCTGCGTATTAAGCTTGTGAAACTCAAACACATACTCTTTCAGTATGGCTTTAAACAACATCACTGATTGCTCTTCATCAAGCGCCAGTGCATTCACGTAGATTTTTGCCACATCTGCTAAAACAGCCGGTGCATTTGGCAAGCCATCGATTGCAAGCTTGTGTCCTATCAGGGATTCAAATCGTAACCAGGACAAAATTAATAGCGACTGCGATAAATCATCGGCTTTTCGGCAAAATGACTTTCCATAGACATCGAAGCTATGCTCTTGTTTACTGAGCACGCTTAAGCTGTCGACTTTGCGTTCTGCAAATCGCACTACTTTTTTCTGACTAAATTGTTCTGAGGCGTTGTGCAGTTTTTCAAAAACAGATTGGTAATGGCTTTCAACAGCCTTATGGGCTTGTAGGGAATTGTCGTGCAGGGCTTGCTTATCGAGTTGACTTTGCAGCTCGTGCGTAGCCGCGTGAAAGCAATCTTTTAATTTATGCGACAGCAGCTTATATGTGCTTTGAAATATGTCAGACCAGTCCTGCATATATTGACCTTGCAATATTTATCTCAATATTCTACGCCTGCAGAAACAAAAAAAGCCAGTAAAAACTGGCTTTCAAAAGTAATAATGTGACTTATCAAGAGTTTATAAAGCACCCTCAGATAAAATACGCATATTATTCCGCGTTGCTTCTTCACCAAAGGCACTGACACCAATCATAAGAGTAGTAATCTTCGACTTTTTCCAGTCTTGTAACTTTTCTTTAATACGATCTTCAGGACCGGATAAGGAAATTTCATCGGCCATATAGTCGGGCACGACCATCGCTGCTTCGTGTTGGCCTTTATCAAAGAAGGTATCTTGTATCATTTGCGCTTCTTCGGCCCAACCCATGCGACCCATCAGATCCTTATGGAAGTTTTTACCTTTCGCACCCATGCCACCTAAGTACAGTGCCAACATATATTTAGTGGGCAATAAGGCATTAGCCAAATCATCATCCACATTCATATTAACCATGGCGCAAATTTCATAGTTGTCTGGGTCTTTCACCATCGACAAAGGTTCGTCATAAATCGCCATTTTTTCTGGTGAAACGAAAATAGGCAGCCAGCCGTTAAATTCGGTGCAGGCGAGCTCAACATTTTTTGGACCTTCAGCTCCGAGAAAAACTGGGATTTCTTTACGAAATGGATGAGTAATTGATTTCAAGGGCTTGCCTAAGTTCATACCGCCTTTGAGTGGCAATTGATACTGATTACCATCTAACTCAACCGGATTCTCGCGCGCAATTACTTGACGAAAAATACTCAGCCATTCGCGTGTACGCTCAAGCGGTTTATTGAACGCTTGACCGTACCATCCCTCAACTACTTGCGGACCTGATACGCCAACCCCAACATTTAAACGACCATTAGAAATATGATCTAAGGTCATTGCAGTCATAGCAGCGTTAACCGGGGTGCGGCCTGAAATCTGCATAACACCGGTGCACAGCTGAATCTTACTGGTATGCGTAGCGATGGCAGCCAGCGGGGTAAAGCAGTCAGAGCCGTATGCTTCAGCCGTAAATAGTTTGTCAAAACCCATATCTTCAGCATCTTTTGCCAGCTGAATAAAATTAGGTAATGGGTCTTTTTGCCAATAGCCTTGGTGTAAACCGAGTTTCATAATGATCTCCTCATTGCGGTAGAAACACTGTAATTGATAGTGAAATTATCTTGCTCTAAAAGCCAGACAGTAATAACAAAAACAGTCAAAAAATGCTTTTTTAGGGTATTTTAAGTCATAAATGATTGTTTTTATCATATAAACAAACTGCGTGATCATAAGCCTTAGCTGATTTTCAACATTAGCGAGCAATCAATTGATAAAATCGATAAGCATAAGGCATATTACCCGTATAAAATCGATAATTAACGCTCGAAATTTACCTTGGATTTGCCTAAAATTCGCGCCAATTCGCGATATTGCTCGCACAAACGAATGAACATAGCCACTTATAGCTAAACATACAGCCTAACTTATAGCCAAATTTACAGCCAAAAGGTAGCACGCAAATGTACCAGTATGATCAATACGATCAACAAATCATTGACGAACGGGTTAAACAATACCGTGGTCAAACCGAGCGCTTTTTAAAAGGTGAACTTTCAGAGGCAGAATTCTTACCTCTTAGATTACAAAATGGTTTATACGTGCAGCGTTTGGCGCCTATGTTACGAATTGCAGTACCGTATGGATTAATGTCATCCAAGCAACTGCGCAAGTTAGCCGCCATCAGCCGCGACTATGATAAGGGTTATGCGCATATTTCTACGCGTCAAAATGTGCAGTTAAATTGGCCAGAATTAGCCGATACGCCAGATATCTTAGCCGAACTTGCCAGCGTGCAGATGCATGCGGTGCAAACCTCAGGTAACTGTATCCGTTCGACTACCTCGGATCAATTTGCGGGTGTTGCTGCTGATGAGTTAATCGACCCTCGACCTTATTGTGAGATTATTCGTCAATGGTCGACTTTTCATCCGGAATTCGCTTATTTACCGCGTAAATTTAAAATTGCCGTATGTGGATCCGCAGCCGATCGTGCCGCCATTCATGTCCACGATATTGGCATTGAGCTGGTTCACAATGAAAAAGCCGAGATCGGCTACAAAGTGATTGTCGGCGGCGGTCTAGGACGCACGCCTGTGATCGGACAAGTCGTTAATGAATTTCTCCCTGAGCAGCATTTATTGAGTTATTTAGATGCTATCTTGCGTGTTTATAATCAGCTCGGACGTCGTGACAATAAATACAAAGCTAGAATTAAAATTTTAGTAAAAGCCATGGGAGTTGATGCTTTTCGTGAAAAGGTTGATGCGGAGTGGGCATTTTTAAAAGATGGCCCAACCACACTAAGCGATAACGAAATTGATCGTGTTAAAGCGCACTTTACAGACCCCGATTACCAAATCATTGATGACAATGATGCCGAGTTAGCACTGCAGGCTCAGGCGCATGCAGAGCCGGCTTTTGCAGCCTGGCTACAACACAATACGCACGCACACAAGCAAGCGGGTTATCAAGCGGTAACGCTATCCTTAAAAGTTGCTGGTGTCGCTCCAGGCGATATAACCGATAGTCAAATGGACGCCGTTGCAGATTTAGCCGATCGTTTTTCATTTGGCGAGTTACGCTCATCGCATCAGCAAAACCTAATCTTAGCCGATGTTAAAAAGTCCGATCTGTTTGCGCTATGGCAGCAGCTTCAGCCCTTAGGTCTAGCTAAAGCCAATATTGGCACCTTAACCGATATGATTTGCTGTCCTGGTGGCGACTACTGTGCCTTGGCTAATGCAAAATCGATTCCTGTCTCTGAAGCAATCACACGCAAATTTAATGACCTTGATTACCTTTATGATTTAGGGCAGATAGAACTGAATATATCTGGCTGCATGAACGCCTGTGGACACCACCATGTTGGTCATATTGGCATTCTAGGCGTTGATAAAAAAGGTGAGGAATTTTTCCAAATTTCCCTAGGCGGTAATCAAGATAAAGATACTTCATTAGGTAA
>JABSRR010000082.1 GCA_013215025.1 Pseudomonadales bacterium | reverse complement strand
AGCACTGGTGCTGCAGGGGTTTAAAATCATCAGGTGATTGCGGAGCGCTAGGTATCTGATAACTATTGGCTGCTTCGGCGTTTGCTCGACTAGCGCGAGGTTTTATCAACAAAGCTGATAACTTACTGAATACGGCGAGGCAAAATATCGCAGGATATAACAGCAGTTTTCTGCGCTGATGATAGAAAAACTCTGACACGTGCTGTATTCCTTTAAATGCTGCCAATTAGCCTATAATAAGCATCATCGGTCAGTAAGCCAATCGCAATGGTTTTAAACGTATTTTTAAAAGCAAACGAGTTTCTCTATCAATACAAGAATCCTTGCTGGATCGTGTTTGCCAGTTATTTCAGCATGGCCAGTTTTAGTAAACCGCTGCAGGCACTGCTCGCCTGTTGCAGACTGTTTCAGACTGTTTCAGACTGTTTCAGACTGTTTCAGACTGTTTCAGACTGTTTTTATCAGCTAAACATCAGGCCTGCTATGCAGCGCAGTGAAGTGCATTAAGCTAAGGTAAAGAGAGACTATGAGTTTTGCAACATCTGCAGCTTGATATGATCCGCGGTACAGTAGTAAAAATTGAAATGGTTAATCGTAACGCCATGATACTGAAAATCCAGCTGGTCTATTCGGCGACAAATGCTGTGCGCCAAATCAATTGTTTTTATCGCATTGCGAGACTTATGCTTTTTGGGCGTCACTAAAATGGCGGTACTGGCCGCTTGCGGCTCGCCATGCCACAAATCAAACTGATTAGGCTTATCGTCAACCACCTGCACTGCATAGCCACTGTCATAACTATACCAGGCAATACGGCTACTGTGGGTCCAGTTTTCAACCCATACATAGTCAGCCTGCAGTGTATCGGCTAATGCTACGGCACGTTCAGCTGCCTGTTGCCAACCCATAATATCTTGCAGCGCTTGCTCACTGCCCTTGATAAGATTTACCGGTTTAAATGCCAACAAGCTGAACAATATCAGCAACAAAACAGCCGATAACAGGGTCATAAATTGCAATACTTTTCGCAACAGCGGTGAAAACTGTTTAGCGTTTAACAAGCAAAAGTGTGCCGTTAGCGGGGTGAGCATCAACCAGCCTACAGCTGACCAATGCGGCAATAGCTCGCCATTGCCTGCAGACCAAGCAACCAACAATAAATGTATCAAGCCCAAATGCAATAATAATGATGGCAGCGGCGAGAGACGCAGCTGTCTTGAGGTAATCTGGTAAATAACTATCACACCCAATACAACATTTACTGGCGCCATACTTAACCACTGCGCCAAAAGCATTTTAAGCACGTTTATCAGCTGCCACTCGCCGCCAGCACCGTGATCAAATTGATAACGCAGTGAGACCCAGTCATGCGTTGCATTCCAATATATCACTGGCGATATCATCACTGCCGCAATGATTACCGCCAACCAAAGTCCTGGTTGAGCTAACCAAAGCAGTAATTGTCGCTGCGTAATCAGCCAGCTTAGCAAGGCCAGCGGCATTACAATAGCGGTATATTTGGTTAATCCAGATAAGCCGATTAACACGCCAAGATATACAAAGCCTTGCCAAGAAAATTGCTGCTGCAGATTTGCAATCGCTAAAATCAATAATAAATGCCATGTCATCAAGGCAACATCGGGCACCATGCCCCAACCCAGCAACTGCGTCACCACACTTAGGTAAAACAGCAGCAAGGCGAGCGTGCCGGTAGCTTGCTCTTCGGCAAAACAACGCTGACAAACTTGCAGCAGCAGGACACTGTTGATCGTCATGATTAGCATCGGCACAAGGCGCAAGGCTATATCGCTTTGGCCTGCTATTTGTCCAAGCGCCAATAACCAGCCCACCATGGGTGGGTGATCAAAATAGCTCCAATCTAGCCTAAGTGCATATAAGCCATAATGGGCCTCATCGACTCCAAGCCCAACGCTGTTTATTAACAGTCCATGTAGCAAAAAAAAGCCGCCAATCAGCAGCGTATTCAATAAACGGGAGTGTTGCCTGATGAAATCGAGCACGGATTTACTCCGTCGACTGCAGAGGAATTTGTTGCAAATAAGGTAATAGCTTAGCTAGAACCATATCAGGCGTAATGCCGGTGATGCAGGGTCTGCTGGTGCAGCTGGTTTTACGATGATTATGTGCACTTACGCATGGAGAGCACGGCAGCGCCAAATAAAAGTTCTCAGCATTGCCCAATGAGCCGTATAGCGCAGGGGTTTCAGGGCCAAACAGTACGAACACTTTTAATTTTGTCACTGCTGAAAAATGACCTGGCCCTGAATCGTTAGTAAGCATTAAGGTTGCCAAGTCGTACAATGGAAGTAGCTGCTCAAAACTAAACACACCTGCAGAATTAACACAGCGATCATGTTGCACCAGCTCGATCAAAGACTGCGCCTCTTGGCGTTCAGCTGGCGCACCCGTGACAACCACTAAAACATCGTCAAACTGCTGCAAAACAGCACTGATTACTTCAGCAAAATATTCTTTCAGCCAGCGTCGCTGCGGCAATAACTCTGAGGCATTGGGATTGATTAACACAATTCTTTGTTGATCGTAGTGTGGATAAATTTGTAATAATTTTTGTTTAACCGGCAAATGATCATCTGCGTCAAAGCTAAGCTGCTGTAGTTGTTTCTCTTCAGCCTTAATAGGATGGGTTGGGTATTCACTCAGGTTTAAGCCCAATGCAGTATTCGTCAATGCAATGAAATTTTCAACAATATGCACATGACTGTTATAACGAACAGGATGGGTAATTAAATTTCCGCGATAGCAGCCCTCATCGTGCAGGGTGGCGAAGCCGACACGCGCTTTTGCGCCAGATACAACACTGAGCAGAGCGGTGAAACGAGAAAATAGTTCAAGGTCGATGGTTGTGGTGATGTTATGCCGATGTGACCAAAACATAAACTTAATAATATCTATTAACAGCACCAAGAAATTATCGGCGCGCATCAAAAAGATATTCTCTTTCGGCACGGTGTTTAAGATCGCTAAACTTTTAGCATTGTCTTTAAAGATCGCAAAATATAATTCTGCATTGGCTTGCTGCTGCAACTTACGCATGGCAGGGTCAACAATAATCGCGCTGCCCATTTCAGAAAGCTCTATCAATAGAGTGCGACTTAGATCAGCTGATTGCTTTCGCCGGCTTGGCAGCACCCAAGCCAGAAGATTGACGATGATGCTGAGCAAAAAAGTTAAAGGTATGCCGGCGTAACGGTCAACCTTACGCATGGTTTCGACGTTCATCAGTGTGTCTTATTCTTAAAAATTACAAATTGCGATAGGGTAAAGTTGGTAACCATACCCAATAGGATACCGAATAGAAAAGCAATAAACTTATATTGCATAAAAAAAGGCACATAATTGGTCAGCAGATGATAGCTGCCCCAATTCAAAATAAAGCTAAATACGCACATCAGCATATATTTTAACCATTGACGCCTCTTTTGTTCATGCTGCACATCATTAAAGGTGAAAATACGATTTAAAAACCAGTTATTGGTTGCCGCGCACCAGTAAGATACCACTCTTGCGGCAGAGTGATTAAGGCCTAAAAATTGCGCAAAAAAATACACTGCGCTATCGACCAGAAAGCCGCTACCACCGACCATACCAAATTTTAGAAATCGGATAGGCATCAGGTTTTGGTGCTGACTCAGCCACAATAACGCACGATTAAATGTTTGCTTTATCGGCTCAGAAAACAGCAGCAGACGACAGCCAAAATAAATCATCAGCAAGCTAGATAGGACTGCAAAGCCAATGCGAAACGGCATAATTGCCGGAATATCGGGAAAGTCATCGGGTAAGGTGAGATTGCCTACCAAGGTGGCAAACGCTAAAAAAGCCGCGGCGCAATAATTACCGAACGGACTAAATGCTTGTCGGCTTAACATAAATGCCAAGCCAGCAATGCACAGCCCTAATGCAGCCCCCATAAAGACATCTTCAGGCCAGTGCGCACCGACTGCAATTCTTGACCAAGCTGCCGCTATCGCCAGCAACAAGGCGCATAGACGAAATAGTCGATGCTGAAACGACAGTAAAATGACCCCTGCTACGGCAAACGCTGTAGTTGTGTGGCCGGAGGGGAAGCTTTTCTTTTTTAATACATCGCCGATGATATAAAAGTCAGACAGGGCTAGCAACGATGCTGGCCGTGGTGCCGCAAAAAATGCCTTAGCGCCATACATTAAAATCGCGGTTAGTAGGGTCGCATACAGCACACGCTTGGCCAAGCTTGGCTGACGAACAAGCANGATCACAGCTAATGTACCGACTATAGCACCATTGCCAAGTTCGGTAATTAAGGCCGATATTGTCGCTGGCACCTGATCATGACTGCCATGATTAATCTGCAAAAACCACTGCAGATTATTATCTGCCAGCTGACTGAGCACAAACAGGGCTAGGCAGGCCATGATCAGCAACAGATATAGCATTGGCTGCACCGGCTGATCTATCAACAATGAACGCTCAAACGGAAAGCCGCTTGAGTGCCTGCTAGATGGTTGCGGAGAGTTCACGTGAAAAGATCCTAATCGATGAAGTGATTATAATGGCCGCTAGGTTTAAAAGCGCGCCATAATAATCGAATCGCGGCCTATTTGACAGCTAAGCCAAAGATAACTCAGTTACGATACCTCAGCTAAATCGCCCTTGCTCTCAAGCCAGCTTCTGCGATCGGCTGAGCGCTTTTTAGCCAGCAGCATATCCATGGTTTCATCCGTCGCCTGCTCTTCTTCAATCGTAAGCTGCAACATCCGTCGCGTGTCTTTATTCATCACCGTTTCACGCAGCTGCATGGGGTTCATTTCACCCAGCCCTTTGAAGCGAGTAACTTGAACCTTGCCTTTTATTTTTTCAGCTTCAATGCGGTTTAACACGCCTTCTTTTTCAGATTCATCAAGTGCGTAGTAAACCTCTTTTCCGCAGTCAATGCGGAACAACGGCGGCATGGCAACATAGACATGGCCAGCCTGCACNAGAGCACGAAAATGTTTAACAAACAGCGCACAGAGCAAAGTCGCAATATGCAGGCCNTCAGAATCTGCATCAGCCAGAATACAGACCTTACCATAGCGCAGCTTGTCTAGATCATCAGAGCCAGGGTCTATGCCCAATGCGACAGAGATATCATGAATTTCTTGCGAGCCCAAGACTTCAGAGGAATCAACTTCCCAGGTATTCATGATTTTACCCTTCAGCGGCATGATGGCCTGAAAGGTTCGATCCCGTGCTTGTTTAGCGCTGCCGCCGGCAGAGTCGCCCTCAACTAAAAACAGTTCTCCGGCCATTGCATCTTGTCCGGCACAGTCGGCAAGCTTGCCAGGAAGCTGCGGGCCGGCCGTTACCTTTTTACGCACCACTTTTTTGGCTTTACGTAAACGCGATTGCGCATTGGCAATCGTCATTTCTGCCAATATGCTGGCTTCTTCAGTGTGTTGATTCAGCCACAAGCTGAACGCGTCTTTAGCAACACCAGCAATAAACGCACTCGCCTCTCGCGACGACAGGCGCTCTTTAGTTTGTCCGGAGAACTGAGGATCGGCTAATTTCGCTGACAAAATATAATTACATTTATCCCAAATATCATCAGCCGATAACTTTATCCCGCGCGGAATGAGATTTCTAAACTCACAATACTCGCGCATAGCCTCTAGCAAGCCAGTACGCAGGCCATTGACATGGGTTCCGCCCTGCGCCGTAGGGATGAGGTTAACATAGCTTTCCTGGGTGAGCTCACCGCTATCTTTGTACCACTGCACTGCCCAATCACAGGCCTCAGTTGAGCCTGCAAATGTGCCAACAAAAGGTGAGTTTGGAATACTGTCAAAGCCATCGGTTGCCGCTAATAAATAATCCTTTAAACCATCCTCATAATACCAACTGTCTTTATCACCCGTTGCCTGGTCAAGAAAGGTGACTTTCAGCCCCGGACATAGAACCGCTTTGGCTCTTAACACATGGCGCATGCGGTGCAGTGAGAATTTAACCGAATCAAAATATTGCGCGTCAGGATAAAAGTGAACTTGGGTGCCGGTATTTCGTTGCCCGCAGCTATCGATGACACTGAGCGGCTTGGACTTTTCACCATCCTGAAACTGTATATGATGCACCTGTCCTGCGCGGCGAATGGTAACGTCAAGCTGCTTCGACAAGGCATTAACAACCGACACACCCACCCCGTGTAAACCACCAGAAAATTGATAGTTTTCATTCGAAAACTTACCGCCAGCATGCAGTGTGGATAGAATCACCTCAACGCCTGGCAAACCTTGCTCAGGATGAATATCTACCGGCATGCCACGCCCATCATCGGTAACGCTGAGACTGCCGTCTTTATGTAATACCACATCGATTTGTTTAGCGAAGCCAGCCAGCGCTTCATCAACCGAGTTATCAATCACCTCCTGTGCCAAATGATTGGGTCGGGTGGTTTCTGTATACATGCCTGGACGTTTTCTGACAGGGTCTAGCCCGGTTAAAACTTCAATCGACTCGGAGGTATAATCTTTCAAGGTTTTTCTCTTTTTTACTCAATTCTGACTAATATACAAAACTGTTGTTAAGCAAATTACGCTGCTAGCAGCCAAGCAAAAACATGGCTTAGATAGCGTTCTAAGTTTTGGTATTGATGATCTCCAGCAGGTTCAATAATACAGCTAGCACGCTGAAAATAGTGGCTGGCTATTTGCGCATCTAACACCTGATCTGCCATTTGCAGCAGCACCAAATGTTGATTGGCAGGCGCGGGTAATATCCTAGCTGCCACCTCGACTGCATCGTGATCATCAACATCAATACTAAAATACTCACCAGTATAGGGGTTCTGCAACTGGCCAACTTCGGATTCATCATAAATCATAAGTCGCTGCGACGCATCAACTAATGGATTGATTAACACTGACTTACAGTGATATTTAGCGGAAAACAGCTGTGCATAAAAACCGCCCAATGAGCTGCCAATCAGGCAACAGCAATAGTGTTGTTGCAGCTCTGCAATATACTGCTCAAGGAAATCAATTGCCTGACGGGGCTTATCTGGCAATCGAGGCACATGAAAGACCGTTGAGGGATAATATTGCTTAAGAAAATCACTACAAAGCTTTGCTTTATGGGCTTGCTCTGAACTCATAAAGCCATGCAAATAAATAACCGCAACAGCCTTTGGCATAGTGCTATTTAATAGCCAGGCAAAGCGGCATCAATAGCTAATGGGCGGTAAGCAATGCGCTCGACACCGGTAGTAAATTGGCCGTTAGACTGCAGTTGAAACCAGCGAAAACCCGGCATTTGATCATCTAGGGTAAAATCATGGCAGGCAGGTTTAAACTGCACCGAGGTGGCCGGGGTGCATAGCATGCGCGCATCACTGGCAGTTGAAAGCTTCCGGTCGACTGCCTGATGCACATGCCCCGAGACCAGCGCCTTAAGCTGCGAATATTGCTCAGACAAGGCAATCACGGCCTCGCCATTATCAATATGCTGGGGGTCAATCCAAGCGGTTCCAATTGCTACTGCAGGATGGTGCATAAAAAACAAATGTGATTTGTCTTGATGCTGCATCAGAGTTTGCTGCATGCGATGTAACTCTGCAGCAGACAGCGAGCCGGCTGGACTATTCGGTAATGTTGAATCAAAGCAACTAAGCTGCCAATCACCCAAGCAAAAACTGGCCAAAAAGTGCAGCTGTTGATCAGCCGTTGTTGATAGCTCACGCATTGCCTTATGGTCGTCATGATTACCCGGCAACCAATAGATAGGCGATTGACAAGGACGCTCGGCTAGCTGGGCCAGTAATCGCTTAAACGCAGGCAAGCCTGCTTCATTTGAAAGATCGCCGCTGCAAACCAGAGCATCATAATGCGGAAATATTTCAGCTATGCGCGCCAACACCCAAGCAAGACTTTGATCGGCATCCAAGCCTAACAAACGATCACCAGGGCTTTCGCCTAAGTGACAATCCGAAATTTGTATCAGTGTATAGGTCAAACCTTTGCCTACTGTTGTTCACTTTTTTGCGCTAGCTTAACACAGTGATACAAATTAACAGTGGTCTTGATCACAGTTATTATTCAAAACTCAGACAACACCGACTCTGGCTCTCCAGGCTGCCAAGGCAACAGATTTGCCAAGCCGTCTTGCAAGCTGGCCCGCAGGCATAGGGTAAGCAACTGCTGTTGCTGCAATTTTTCATCAGGCTGATACATTCTTTGATTCGGGTAAGGATAAGAGGGTCGCGTTACCGCGCTGCCTTGAAATGATAAAATTTCTAACAGTTTTGCATCATAACTCAGTTTTAGTTCAAACTGCAGATTGGAAAGCTTAGCAAGCTGGGCAATATCGTCAGCATTCAACGCATGAGCCGTAGCTTGTAGTTTAGCATCTTGCTGTTGGCGATCTCGGTGGGGCTTTTTGTCGAGCTCAGGCTTTTTATCGAGCTGAGGCTTTTTATCTAGCTGAGGCTCCGACGTATGTTTTGACGCTGCAGCATTCTCAGATGCAAGAGTCGTATTAGCCATTCGCTCAAAATGAAGTCTGCACTGCGCGGTATACTTACTGGCAGAATGCAGCACAAGGCTGACACTTGCATAGTTTTTCCCATCTGACTCAAGTAGGTAGGCACGCGTTAGACAGCAGGGCCGCTTTTGACCGATCAGACGGGTCAAATAATAAAAATTATGTTCACAGCTTAGTAAATACTGTGACAAATCAATCGCATACTTTTTACGCATTGCGAATTTCCATCGAAAATAATTACCTTGTAAAGAGACCTAAGAAATATCAAATAAACGTCTCAAAATTGCCTTAACAAATTGCCTTAAGGTGTTCTTACTTGTATGAAATAAAACCTAATGTATTTGTTTATTGCTTCGTTGCGCTTTTATATGCAATAAATATTAGCAGTTTGCCTAATGAGTCCTTGGGTAAAACCGTATAATAAGCAGCCTTTTTTCTTCGCATAGGTTAATATTAACGTAATCTATTACGATAAAACTAAAAATTATCTTAATATTATATTCTAAAAATATCGGATCACTGCATGCTCAAACTTTCTGTCTCATTAAAACATTGGCACTCTCTGGCTAAGTCAAGCCTGCTTGGCAGTTGCATAATGGCATCTTCAGCAAATGCCACAGATATTTATCAACTCTATCAAGATGCGGTTAAGTACGACCCGATTATTCAAGCCGCCTCTGCAACGCTACGCAGTGAACAAGAGGCGGAGAACGCCGCACTGGGACAATTACTGCCACAAATCGGCGCGCAATATCAGTACCAGATGCAAGATCAAGACACCAATCGCGACGATATTTTTCTTGCGTCAACATTGGACCAAGATACCGAAACCCTATCGGCGGCGGTGACGCAAAACATCTTGAATTTAAACGCCTGGTATAGCTTTAGAAGCGCTCAACAGCTATCAGAGAAAGCGGTGTTTGATTTTCGACAAAACGAACAGCAGCTGATCTCGCGAACGCTTGACGCTTATTTATCGGTACTGCGCGCTTATAATAATTTATCTTCCAGCATTGCTGAAGAAGCAGCGTTTCAACAGCAACTGGATCAAACACGGCAGCGCTTTAACGTTGGCCTTGTCGCCATCACCGATGTAAATGAATCACAAGCGGCAGCTGACCTTGCCAAAGTCAGCCGTTTATCAAATCAAGGCTTACTCGAGGCCGCGTATGAAAACCTGACCCTATTAACCGGTAAGATTTATCCCTATGTGGTCATCTTTGGTGACAACCTACCGATTATCGACCCAACGCCAATGGACCGCCAAAGCTGGGTCGATTTATCACTGAAAGGCAACTTAAATCTGATCTCCTCTGAATATGCGCTGAATGCTGCTAAGTTTAATTATAAGCAGGCAGCCAGTAATCATTTACCGACCATCACCGGCTCATATACGTACAGTAACCGAGAAATTCTTGCAGGCGAGCTTCAGCAGGGTTCAAATATTGTTGATGAGAATGATTGGGTTGGCGCCCTGCCGGATTTTGAATCAAGCACTGTGGCGATTAATTTGCAACTGCCTATCTTTACCGGCGGTACTACCAGCGCTAATCGCCGTAGCGCACTGGCACAGTTTCACGCGGCTGAAGCGCAGTTAAACGGCGCGCAACGCGCAGTCATTCAGCAGTCTCGCGCTGACCATATTAATGTGCAAACGCAAATACAAACAGTAGCTGCGCGTAAGCAAGCAATCACCTCCACCCAGTCTGCACTGGACGCTATTGAAGCGGGCTATCAAGTCGGCACCCGGAATATTGTCGAT
>JABSRR010000081.1 GCA_013215025.1 Pseudomonadales bacterium | reverse complement strand
ACAAACTTAACGGTTTCAAGTACGGTTTTCACGAATCCATTTGGCGTATGATCAAGCTGCAACAACACTTGCTCCTCGCTCGTCTGATCCTGATGAATCGGCAACAATAATCTTCCGCCTGGCGCAAGCTGCTGCACTAAGTCATCGGGTATTTCGCTAGCGGCAGCTGCAGATAAAATAGCATCGAATGGCCCTTCGGCAGTATGACCAAGATGGCCATCACTATGAAAGAAGCGCACATTATCGATCCCTAAGCTGCGGCAACGTTGGTGAGCCTTTTTGAGTAATGGCAATATCCGCTCTATGGTTATCAGCTGCTCAACAAAGGGCGCTAAAATAGCAGTTTGAAAGCCAGACCCCGTTCCGATTTCGAGAACTTTTTTTGGCTCCACAGCGAGCACAAGTTCACTCATCTTGGCAACCGAGTAAGGTTGCGATAAGGTTTGATGATGCCCGATAGGCAGCGCTGTATCGTCGTAAGCACGATTTGCCAGTGCCTCGTCGACAAACACATGCCTGGGAGTCTGCTGGAAAGCTTGCAGCACGCGAGGGTCAGTGATGCCCTGTTCTTGCAAGCGTATAACGAGTTTTTCACGCGCGCGAATTGAAGTCATGCCACGACCGGAAAACTGCGACTTTAGCACCATAACATAAACTCTTTTATTTGAAGCTCTCAGAGCATACAAGCTTTTGATGACTCATGACAAATCTCGATAGTTTTGCACATTAAGCTCATGCAATAAAGCCGTTGCAAAGCTGCCGCTTGGCAAAGCAAATGAGAGTTCTGCATGCAGATCATCAAGCTGCCTAAACTGCAGCTGCTTCGGTAATACCCGAATCGCACGAAATTGGGTATCTAAACCCGCTTCTGCAAGCAGCGCCGGCCATTCAAGGCTAAAGTCGTCAGGCTGCCAATACTGGCCAGCAGTAGACTGCAAGAAGTTTTGCAATAGCTTATCAGATCGCCCAATCAGCGGCGCCATTGGATGTAATTCGCATTGCTTGACACGTTGCTCAATTTCGCTAGACAGCTGTTCATTAAACCAGCTGCCTGAACCATCAATTTGCCATATATCGCCCACTAGCGCCTGGTCAAATTGTCCCGCTAGCAAACGTTGAACAATATACTGGTTAAATAAATAAGCCCGTGCTGCAGACAGAATCATACCGCGTTCGGCTTTTTTTACTCGCAGATTTCGATTGAGTAGCGGGGCTACTGAGAACAAGTTATTCGCATTGCTGCCGAATCGTTGTGCACCGAAATAGTTAGCAAAGCCATATTTTTGCAGCAGATTACAGCGATCGGCAAGCATTGACCAAACGCCATCTGCAGTCACAGGCTCATCCTGCAAACCCAGCTTTATGGTAAAGCGGTTAAGCTGATGCACACCGCGCTTTAATTTTTTATGGTGACGCTGCATGGCAATGACACGCCAACCGTCTCCTTGCAGCGTATTGAGGTCTGGCAAAGGATCTTTTATTGGCCATGGAATAGACAGGTACTGTAAAGTATGCGCGAACTTATCTTTTAAACCGCTATAGCCAATATCGCGTTTAGCTAGCTTGAGCTTGCTCGCAATAAATCCGATCACTTGCTGGCTGTTGAGATTTGTTTTCTCAAGCCATAGAAATACATGTTCGCCCTCTCCACTGGGCGTAAAGGCCAACACTTCTTCAACACAAAAATCTTCTGGTCGCTGCTTAAAGGTAACGTTATGCTCAAGCCTTGGCCACCTAGCCGCTAAATTTAGATATTCAGGCTGCATTCCAATATTAGCTTGCTGATGCATGCGTTGACACTTGCTGGATCAACACAACAGCTTCACAGGCAATGCCTTTTTTCTCGCCAATAAAACCTAGCTTTTCTGTGGTAGTCGCTTTGACATTTACCTGATCAGCCGAGACCGCTAAATCAGCAGCAATATTGACACACATTTGCTCGGTGTAAGGCGATACCTTAGGCGCTTGCGCAATAAGCGTGATATCTGCATTGACCACCGCATAGTTTTGCTGACTGAGCAAATGCATCACATGACGCAGCAAAACTCTCGAATCCGCATTTGCAAAAGACGGATCAGTATCAGGGAAATGTTTACCAATATCGCCTAGTGCTGCTGCGCCTAATAATGCATCCGCAAGCGCATGCAGCATCACATCGCCATCCGAATGCGCAATCAGAGCATAGTCGCAATCAATGTTAACGCCGCCCAAGGTAATTTGATTACCCGGTCCAAATCGATGCACATCATAGCCATGACCAATACGCACTAGATTTCTCTCATTCGTTGTAACCAAAATTCAGCCAGCGGCAAATCTGCAGGCTCTGTAACTTTAATATTACTCGACGCACCCTGCAGCAACTGAGGCGTATAACCGGCCAGCTCCATTGCACTGGCTTCGTCAGTAATCTGCTTATTTTCTGCAATCGCTTGGGACATTGCTTGGTAAAGGGCCGCAAAGGGAAAAAGCTGCGGCGTTAGCGCTTGCCAAATGGTTGAACGGTCAATGGTTTGTTCAGCGAGCATGGTGCCATCTTTTATATTTACTTGTTTGAGCGTATTGACTGCAGGTATCGCTAACAAGCCCCCGGCCTGATTGGCCTCAGCATGCGTCATCAACGCAAACAGCCGATCAATATCTGCCTGATTGACACACGGCCGAGCGGCATCGTGAACACACACCCAGTGGTTAGCCTTACAGAGCTTATGCAACTTGAGATACTCAAGCGCATTGTGCACTGAATGAACCCGCTCAGCCCCCCCGGCCACAGTGATAATTTTATCGGCATACTGTTGCACGATTTCTAACTGAGCAAAGTAATTATCATGTTCTGCTAACGGCACAATAACCCCTTGAACATCATGGCGCAGCAGAAACGCCTCCAGCGCTAATTCGACCAGAGTCTTATTATGAATGGTTAAATATTGCTTGGGCTTATCAGCTTTAAATCGCTTGCCAATACCAGCACAAGGTAAGATGACCCAAACCTGAGGGGTTACATTGTTTGATATCGGTGGCATGCAGTGAATTAGTTATCGATAACTAAATAAAATGTTTCGTCAGCTTTTATCATACCTAGCTGAGAACGTGCAAAAGCCTCAATGGCTTGGTAACCATTTTGAAGTTGGTAGACCTCTCTTGCTAAGGCATCATTGCGTTGCTGCATTTCAGTAATTTGCAGCGCTTGCTGCGAAATTTGCGACTTTAGGCCGACATAATGCGATATGCTGCCCTCNCCAAACCAGAGTGAGGCTTGTAAGGCAATAAGCATCAGTAATAAACCGAGGTTTAACAATCGCATTAAAAAACCTACGTTTCCATGGTTATTGATGGCATCAATACTGATGCATTTTTTATCTTAGCTTTTTTTCTTAGTTAAGCTTTCTAAGACACTTTTTGTAACTTTACATAAGTCACTTTATATCAGTGACTTTTTAAAAGTCATTATAAATAAGCCGCTGTTGCTAAGCTTTTTTAAAATCAGCTTTTGCTTTTAATGTAGCTATAACTTTTTTGCAAAAATCAAATGTGCAAATGATCAAAAATTGACCATATTCTGCCTAGTATATGATATTAAAATTGAAACACAATGTTTTCATCGCACCAGCCGGCAACTGCACATAAACTATTAAATGCTATGCGCAGTGCGAGACTCAGTAAAACCTATCAGGCTTTAAACTCAGCTCTTCCCCGGTACACAGCTTTTTCACCCAAGCCTGCTTCGATACGCAATAAACGATTATACTTTGCCATCCGGTCTGAGCGGCATAAAGAACCTGTTTTTATTTGGCCAGCAGCCGTTGCAACTGCAAGGTCAGCAATGGTTGCATCTTCAGTTTCACCGCTGCGGTGAGAAATAACGGCTGTGAAACCCGCTTCTTGCGCCATCTTGATAGCATCTAAGGTTTCAGAAAGAGAGCCAATTTGATTAAATTTAATCAAAATCGAATTGCCGATATTCTCATCAATACCACGCTTTAAGATTTTAGTATTGGTTACGAATAAATCGTCACCGACTAACTGCACACGGTCACCGATTTTATCGGTGAGTACTTTCCAGCCATCCCAATCTGACTCATCCATACCGTCTTCGATAGAGATGATTGGGTATTTATCGCTAAGCGCTGCTAAATAATCTGCAAAGCCCGCTGCATCATAAACTTTACCTTCGCCCGCCAGGTCATAGTTACCGTCTTTATAGAATTCAGATGAAGCACAGTCTAAAGCAAGAGTGACTTCCTCACCCAGCTTATAGCCAGCAGCTGTTACTGCTTCTTCAATTGCTTCAAGCGCTGCTTCATTTGAGGGTAAGTTTGGTGCAAATCCACCTTCATCACCGACAGCCGTGTTTAAACCTCGGCTTGATAATACTTTCTTTAATGCATGGAAGATTTCAGCACCACAACGCATCGCTTCTGAGAAGGTTTTAGCGCCAACCGGCTGAACCATAAATTCTTGGATATCAACATTATTATCCGCATGTTCGCCACCGTTAATAATATTCATCATAGGTACCGGTAAGGTGTACTGGCCTGCTGTGCCATTTACTTCCGCAATATGCTCATACAACTCAATACCTTTCGACTTAGCGGCAGCTTTAGCAGCTGCCAGCGAGACTGCAAGAATCGCGTTGGCACCAAGCTTTTCTTTATTTTCTGTGCCATCTGCATCAATCATAATTTTATCAAGCGCACGCTGTGCAGCAGCATCTTGACCGACTAACAAAGGCTTAATGGCTTCGTTCACGTTTTTAACTGCGTTAAGCACACCTTTACCCAGATAACGCGACTTGTCACCATCACGTAATTCTAAAGCTTCGCGCGAACCTGTTGATGCACCAGATGGCGCACACGCTGATTCAATCGTGCCATCTTCTAATACAACTTCTGCCATTACGGTAGGATTGCCACGTGAGTCTAAAACTTCAAACGCTAATACGTCTGCAATAATTGTCATGAGAGGGATATCTCCATACGTTGAACGTTAAATACTAATTTGAAAGTTGGAATGCTTACTCAATGGTGAGTGGATCGAAGCCTTTGACCAAGTCATCTAGCGCTTTCATGCGCTGTAAAAAAGGTGCCAACTTATCCAATGGTAAAGCGCAAGGGCCGTCACATTTGGCTTGATCAGGATTAGGGTGCGCTTCGAGAAAAATCGATGAAATACCTTGTGAAATTCCTGCCAAGCCGAGATCAAGCGTCTGATTACGTCGACCATCAGCACTATCACTTCGGCCACCGGGCTTTTGCAGTGCATGTGTCACGTCAAACATCACGGGTACATGCATCGCTTTCATGGTTCTAAAACCCAGCATATCGACCACCAAATTATTATAGCCATACATGGTGCCGCGCTCACAGAGCATCACTTTATCATTCCCTGCTTCTTCACATTTTTTGATGATATGCTGCATTTCATGAGGCGCTAAGAATTGCGCTTTTTTTACATTTATCACTGCACCGGTTTTTGCCATAGCCTCAACTAAGTCAGTCTGACGCGATAAGAATGCGGGAAGCTGAATAACATCTGCAACTTCTGCAACAGCTTCAGCTTGATAGGGCTCGTGCACGTCGGTAATAACAGGTACATTAAATTGCTGCTTAATACCGTGAAGAATTTTCAAGCCCTGCTCTAAACCTGGGCCTCGATACGAATATAATGAGGAGCGGTTAGCCTTATCAAAAGAGGCTTTGAATACATACGGGATATTAAGCTGGCTACAAACGTCGACATAATGCGCGGCGATTTCATGCGCCAGTGATTCAGACTCTAGCACATTCATACCACCAAAAAGCACGAAGGGTAAATCGTTAGCGACTTGTATATCGGCAATCTGAATCATCGATCTTGCCATGGCTCTATCCTATATCAGTTATGTATTCGTTATATTATTTTTTATTATCGATTGAAGCTTTGACAAAGCTCTTAAACAAGGGGTGACCGGTTCGTGGTCGCGAAGTAAATTCAGGATGAAATTGGGTAGCAATAAACCAGGGGTGGTCTGCAAGTTCAATGACTTCTACTAAAGTGTCATCAAATGACCAACCGGCCACGGTTAAGCCTGCTTCTTGTAACCGCCCAACATACTGATTATTCACTTCATAACGATGGCGATGACGTTCAACGATTACATCTTTGCCATACACATCGCGTGCTTGGGTACCGTTTACCATATGCGTTTCCTGTGCACCTAAACGCATCGTGCCGCCAAGATCAGAGCTTTCGTCTCGCAGCTCGGTATTACCCGAGGCATCAACCCACTCGGTAATCAAGCCTATTACCGGAAACTCGGATTGTTGCGAAAACTCTGTCGAATTCGCACCTTTCATACCCGCCACATTCCGCGCATACTCTATCACTGCAACCTGCATGCCTAAGCATATACCTAGATAGGGTATAGCATTTTCACGCGCATATTGTGCAGTCAGAATTTTACCCTCAACGCCGCGGTGGCCAAAGCCACCTGGCACTAAAATACCGTCCATGCCCGCTAATCGCTGAGTACCTTCACGCTCAATAATTTCAGAATCGATGAAATCGATTTTCACTTTATGTTGGTGGTGGATGCCTGCATGTTTTAAGGATTCAATCACCGACTTATAAGCGTCAAGCAGCTCCATGTACTTGCCAACCATGGCAATATTAACAGTTGCAGTAGACTGCATTTCATTTTGCACCACCCAGTCCCACTCTGAAAGGTCTGCGGGCTTTGCCGAAATACGCAGCTTGTCAACGACGATACTGTCCAAGCCTTGCTGATGCAGAATGCGTGGAACCGCATGTATGGTTTGCGCATCGGGTAAGGAAATCACCGCTCTGGCTTCAACATTGGTAAACAAGGCAATTTTCTGCCGCGCGCCTTCATCAATTTCAACTTCGCTGCGACAAACGAGCACGTCTGGAATCAATCCGATGGTGCGTAACTCTTTCACGCTGTGCTGGGTAGGTTTGGTTTTTGTCTCGCCTGCAGTGCGGATATAAGGCACCAAGGTAAGGTGCATAAGGATCGCTCGTTCTGAACCTAGCTCCAGCTTTAACTGCCTTACCGCCTCGAGAAACGGCTGTGACTCAATATCACCTACGGTGCCGCCCACTTCAACCAAGCACACATCAACATCGTCTGCTGGCCCTTCAAGAACTCGGCGTTTGATTTCATCAGTAATATGCGGAATTACCTGCACGGTACCGCCTAAATAATCACCGCGACGCTCTTTACGTAACACGGTTTCATAAACCCTGCCGGTGGTAAAGTTATTGCGTTTCGTTGTCTTACTCGATACGAAGCGTTCATAATGGCCCAAGTCTAAATCGGTTTCAGCGCCGTCCTCGGTAACAAATACTTCACCATGCTGAAACGGGCTCATGGTGCCAGGGTCTACGTTGATATAGGGGTCTAATTTCATCATTGTGACACTGAGACCACGGGCTTCTAGGATTGCGCCAAGCGAAGCAGAAGCAATTCCCTTACCAAGGGATGACACCACACCACCTGTTACAAAAATAAAACGTGTCATAAATCGCCTTCAAATCAGTTATCAACAGATATATTACAATTAATATCGCCCTGCCATGATATGCCAATGGACAAGAAAGTACGCGAAACAGAGCGCAAAAAAGTAATATTCTAGACGTGGGCTTTGAGAATAAGCCTACTTAAGATGGGGTGCCAGTGTAACAAAATACCGCGGTTGTTCAACGAAATTCCTGAGTTTTGTCGTCGTTAAAAGCGCATAAGCAGCATCATCGCTGCGTATTTCGTGTTACTATTTTGGCCTTTAAATACATCTCTGGCGCCATGAAACCTGCACTGTCTTTAGCTCAGATCTACCAGGCTATTATTATTGCTTTTTTAGCCGGCTTGCCATTCAGCTTTGGCAGCCTTGGCTTAACCCTTTATTACTATGCCATTATCATATTACTGAGCGGGCTAAGTCTGACTGCCTGCATCCGCCATAGGCAACAGCTGCTTCACCAAGGTAGACAATATCCAATGTCGCTCTTTTTATTTGCCAGCTGGATCTTTTTTATGCTGGCAGCATGGCTGATCAACCTTGACCTCCAGCACCCATTACAGCCCCTACTCTCAAGCTATCGCCTACTCTTTGATCTACTGATGATCATTATCTGCGTCGGCGCCGCCTGTGTTCAAGTCGATACTAAGGCCAAACCCTCATCTTGGTTTTTAGCCCTAGTCGCTGGCACCTTATGTATGTTTGTCTTTCACAGCTGGGCTTTCCATCAGCTAGATCACAGCCACCTTAACTGGGCTAGAAACCCCCCGTTGGGGCCAAATATTCGCGACCAAGACAAACTTGCTGGATGCTCGGCGATTACACTGCTAAGCCTACTTTGGTTTAAACCAGCCTCTACGCCAATTAGAGTCATCTATAGCATGGCTTTAATTGCTTGCGTAACATTTTTAATTTGGGCATCGGCGCGTAATAGTTTGTTAGCACTGAGCATTATGGCCATTGCCATGTTTGCCTTTGGCTTTAAACAATTACGACAGCAAAAAGTGTTGGCACTAGTACCAATTCTCGTCACTATAATCGCAATGAGCC
>JABSRR010000080.1 GCA_013215025.1 Pseudomonadales bacterium | reverse complement strand
ATCTTCCGCGTTAATGATTTCGAAATCACTGGCAACTAGCGCTTGCTGTAATGCAGCTTGCACTCGCGCAAATGAAGCGGACAGCAGCAGCGACTTATACCCCTGTTGATTTTGAATCGTCAGCATTTTCTTTTGTTCGGAGATACCCAATGCCGCATAAGAATAGCTTGTTTGCTGCACAGTTGCTGCCAGATCAATGGCAATGCTCTCTAATAAATCAAGCTCAGCCTGTTTATCCGATGATTGAGCTGGCCATAGGCTTTGCTCAGCTGCTGAGGTCACACGTAAGCGCAACTCGGCAGATTTAGTCTGAAAGCCTTGAGAAATACGATAAAAGTACTGTGAGCCTTGTGCATCAGAGGCAAGAATAAAGCCGGAGGATGCACTTTCTTGATCAATAGTTTGCGATTGGCTGATGATGAATTGCTTCAATCTTGACCAAACTTGACTCGGAGACGATTTAATTAAAACCCAATAATCATCTTGCAATGATTGTAACAATACAAGCTGATCAGATTGCGTGCTGATTGCCGTTGGCAGGGGCAGATTATCAGGATCAACAAAGTTATCATCGGCATCTGCACTTAATGCTGGCACGGGATAAGAATCTTCAATGGTTTCAGAGGAAATATTATCAGGCAGCTGCATACGCGCAAGGTTTTCAGCATCTCGATAATCATTCGACCCAGCTGCTGTTGTGCCATCTTCACCGATCAAACTGCATGAGGCTACCGCACTGAAAAGCAGTAACATAATAAAGGCTTGAGAAATAGCGTTCATAGATGGATTAAAGGCCAGCCGCCTCGATTGCTGCCAACACTCGCGCATGGTATGTCTTGCTTAACGGTGTTAAGGGCAAACGAATGCCAGCTTGTATTTGCTGCGTCTGCGTCATAGCCCATTTAACAGGGATTGGATTAGCCTCTACAAATAAATCATCATGTAGTTTCAATAAACTTTGGTTAAGCTGCTGGGCTTCAGCAAACTGTCCTGCGAGCGCAAGGGCACATATATCCGCCATTTTTTTTGCTGCAATATTTGCTGTGACAGAAATATTACCAACCGCACCAACTTTCATCAGTTCTAAAAATGTTGCATCGTCGCCAGAATATAAGGCAAAACCATCATCACAGAGCGCGCGAATTTTTGCCCCTCTAGCGATATCACCCGTGGCCTCTTTGATACCTACAATATTATCGATAAGCGCAAGCTCAGCGACGGTTTCGGCTTGCATATCACAGGCGGTGCGACCCGGAACATTATATAAAATTTGCGCTATATCACAGGCTTCAGCGATGGCCTTATGGTGTAAGTACAAACCATGCTGCGTTGGTTTGTTATAATATGGTGTTACAAGCAAGGCAGCGTCAGCACCAATATGTGCCGCTGCAGCGGTTAGCTCAATCGCTTCACTGGTAGAATTTGCACCGGTACCGGCGATCACCGGCACTCGACCAGCAGCGGTGTCTATGGTTTTTTGCATCACAGCGACATGTTCGTCAATCGCGAATGTTGCAGATTCACCGGTAGTGCCCATTGAAACTATGGCGTTAGTGCCCTGCTCGATATGCCATTCGACCAACTGCTCTAGAGCATGCCAATCAACTTGACCGTCTTCATTCATGGGCGTGACAAGCGCTACTAAACTGCCAGTAATCATCCAGCATTACCTCTAGGAAAAAGCGTGATATTACAGGCCTTGGGCGAGATTCTCAAGCCAAGCTGAGATTATATTGACGGAGTGCGTTAGCGTTTAAAGAACGATAAGGCTGAGCGTGATGGCTTGAAAATAGCAGCCTTAATAGCAATGATATCAAGCTCGCATTCAGACAGTGCCAAGTCTCTGACAATTGTCAGATGCGGGCGTTTTCCGATACTGGGCTCAGCGTCAGCTTCAGTGGCTAAATTGATAGTAGTTATCTTTTTCAGAGCTCGGCGCTCAGCATCGGTAACAATCGCAACAACCGGCCGCATTTTGTTTTGCTTCGATTGCTCAACAACTATTGCTAAGGCGCCGGTATTCAATTCAACGATCGAGCCTGCAGGAAAAAGGCCCTGTGAGTGAAAGAACTCAGACACTAGGTCTTCTTGAAACTCAGTGTTTTTCAGCTTATGCAACTGACGCATTACATCAGATGGGGCAAGCGCCTTAGCCTGCTCACGCGGGTGCAGCATGTCATCATAACGGCGCGCAATGCCCAACATAATTGACAACAATGGAATTTCATCACCCTGTAAACCATGCGGAAAGCCGGCACCGTTGTAGTGTTCGCGATGTGCCTCAATAACTTTTCGCACCTTCGGGTTTAAGCCTTTTATTTGTTTCAGCAAGGCCACTGACAAACTGACATATTTGCGATAAAGCTTTTGATCGGCAGCACTTAAGGCCGTTTCAGCCTGACTCATAATATGCTTGGGCAAACGTGTTTGGCCAATATCTTTTAACAAAGCGGCTTGCACTAAGATTAAAATATCGGTTTGTGCCAGGCCAAGGTGGCGAGCAAATAAGCAGGACCAAACAGCTGTTCGAATTGCATGCTCGTGGCTATGCTGATCATAGTGTTCAACTCTGCCAAGCCAAGCTAATACGTCTGGGTTTTCTAAGACCGACTTAACCAAATCTTTTGCCGCAAGCTCAAGCGGCTTGGGATCAAATACCTTACCCTGCGCTAAAGCCGCATCAACTTGTGCTAAAGACTGGTTAATTTGTAGCTGAACTTTCTCGACCGAGCTTGCCTTGTAAAAGCCATGATTTTGCTGGTAGGTATTTGCACGCTTGTTATAACGCGTAAAGCTATAAATGGCAGGTGGCACAGCTTTCGCTTTCGAAATATTACTGCGGCTGTGGGTTTTGAGCGGATCTCTGACAAGAGCCTCTTTGCCCTTCTCAATATCAATGTGAACGTAATTACACCACTGATTGAGCTCATTGATTTGTTCTTGATTGCGAATAAGAAAACCTTGCAGCTTAAAAGGCGTTTCTAGCCAAGGACGATCAAGCTCCGACACATACATGCCGACATGCAGATCTTGCACCATTCGCTTTTGCTGGGTTTTCATAAACCACCTAACTCTTTGAATAAAACTGTTGTTAAACTTATCATTTAGTCAGCCAAAGATGTAATGAGTTCAGTTTAGAAAATAATTTGAATCTTGCCTGATGCTTGCTGCCTAAGCAAGACTGATGGGCCGACTTATACGATAGACGTGTGTGTATTTGTCGCAGATGTGATCAGCGTCACGCGGAAATTCACTGGCTGCCAGACCCCATCCTTGATACAATATCAAAATATTTTGATATAGATATTTTAGAAACTTTCTAGCTTTACTTTCTACCAACACACAGGTACCTGCATGGCCCAAAAATCTGCCAGTTTTCATGCTATTGAAGACGCTTTACAGCAGCGCATACTGATTATCGACGGTGCCATGGGTACCATGATCCAACGCTACGAACTCGAGGAAGCAGACTATCGCGGCGAGCGATTTGCCGACTACGCTATTGATTTAAAAGGCAACAACGATTTACTGACCTTGACGCGCCCCGATGTTATCGAAAATATTCACAAGGCCTACCTTGATGCAGGCGCCGATATTATTGAGACCAACACCTTTAATGGCACGACCATCGCACAAGACGATTATAAGCTGGGTTATCTGGCTCGCGAAATCAATGTTGAGTCAGCAAAACTAGCGCGCAAAATCTGTGATCAATACTCTGCTGAAAACCCTGACAAACCCCGCTATGTTGCGGGCGTAATTGGGCCAACCCCCCGTACGGCCAGCATCTCACCCGATGTAAACGATCCTGCCGCACGCAATATTCATTTTGATCAGCTGGTCGAGGCCTACACCGAAGCTACCGAAGGGCTGATCGAGGGTGGGGCCGATTTACTGTTAATCGAGACTATTTTTGACACCCTGAACGCCAAAGCGGCGATATTTGCGGTGCAGTCAGTTTTCGAAAAATATGACTGCGAATGGCCTATTATGATATCGGCCACCTTCCCTGATATTTCAGGTCGGGTGTTGTCGGGGCAAAGCCCTGAGGCCTTTTGGAACTCAATTCGACACGCCAAACCTTTGATTGTTGGCGCAAACTGCGGACGCCCTTTTACTGAAATTCGCCCTTTTGTTGAAGAGCTAGCCAATGTCGCCGACTGCTATTTCAGCGGCCACTTCAATGCAGGGCTGCCAAATGCTTTCGGCGAATACGATGAAGAGCCCAGCATTATGCAGGCACAACTGGGAGAATTTGCATCACAGGGCTTTCTCAACCTAGTCGGTGGCTGTTGTGGTACATCGCCTGAACACATCAGTGCCGTAGCCAATGCAGTGGCAGCGCAAAAACCGCGCGTCATTCCGAACATTCAGCCTGCATGTAGACTGAGCGGCCTAGAACCCTTCAATATTACTGCAGACTCCTTGTTTGTTAATGTTGGCGAACGTTGCAACGTTACCGGCTCAGCCAAGTTTAAACGCCTGATAAAAGAAGGCGATTATGATACAGCTCTGCAAGTTGCTCGCGAACAAGTTGAAGACGGTGCCCAAGTCATCGATATCAATATGGATGAGGGTATGCTGGACTCCTTAGAGGCGATGGTGACTTTTTTAAATATGGTCGCTACGGAGCCAGAGATCTCGCGCGTACCGATCATGGTCGATTCATCGAAATGGGACATCATCGAGGCTGGCCTAAAATGTATCCAAGGTAAGCCGATTGTCAATTCTATTTCGCTAAAAGAAGGCGAGGCAGAATTTATTGAAAAAGCCACACTCTGCATGCGTTATGGTGCCGCGGTCGTCGTCATGGCTTTTGACGAAAATGGCCAAGCCGATACTGAGGCCCGCAAAAATGAAATCTGCGAGCGCTCCTATCGTGTGCTTGTTGATCAAGTAGGCTTCCCGGCTGAAGATATTATTTTTGACCCCAATATTTTTGCAGTTGCCACCGGCATAGAAGAGCATAATAACTATGCTGTCGATTTTATTAATGCCACTCGCTATATCAAGCAGAACTTACCACACGCCATGGTTTCTGGTGGCGTCAGCAATGTGTCATTTTCTTTCCGTGGTAATAACCCGGTACGCGAGGCTATTCACTCGGTATTTCTTTACCACGCAATTCAGCAAGGCATGGACATGGGTATTGTGAATGCCGGTCAGTTGGCGGTTTATGATGATCTTCCGCCAAAACTGAAGGCGGCAGTTGAGGCCGTGATCCAAAACAGCGACCCAAATGCCACCGAAACGCTACTTGAAATTGCCGACAGTTTTCGTGATGCCGGAGAAGGCAATGACAACCAGAGTGATAAACTTGCCTGGCGCGAATTTCCAGTAGCCAAACGTTTAGAACACGCCCTGGTAAAAGGTATCACAGAGTTCATTATCGAAGATACTGAAGAAGCTCGCCATAACTATGCCCAACCGATCGAGGTTATCGAAGGACCGCTGATGGATGGCATGAATGTGGTAGGCGACCTGTTCGGATCAGGCAAGATGTTTCTTCCACAAGTGGTTAAGTCTGCACGTGTAATGAAGCAGGCTGTTGCCTATTTAATGCCATTCATTGAAGCCAGCAAAGACGGCAAGTCTGAAAGCAATGGCAAAATATTGATGGCCACAGTAAAAGGTGACGTGCACGACATCGGTAAAAATATTGTCGGCGTGGTCCTGCAGTGTAATAACTTTGAGGTGATTGACCTTGGAGTAATGGTATCCTGTGATGAAATTCTTCGCGTTGCTAAAGAGCAACA
>JABSRR010000079.1 GCA_013215025.1 Pseudomonadales bacterium | reverse complement strand
GATACTGCAGACGACGATTAATGTCTACCGGGCTCTGCAAGGTATTGTCTGAAAAGATTTGACCAATGCTGCTCTCTACAGGACGGTTTATCGCGTATAACCAAGGCTGGAAGCTTGGCTCCATCGTAATGGTGTAAGCTAACAAACTATCACTGGTTAACTGTTTATCGTCAACTGCTGTCTTGTCGTTGGAATCAATTAACACATTAGGCTGCAAGGCAGTAGTTTGAGTTTGCCCTCTTGTCCACTCACGACCATCAAAGTCTTGCAACACAACCGCGCGCCAATAAAAATTATCGGCCTGAGGCGGTGTATTATCAAACTCAACTCGAAACGCTAGAGCATTCGACTCAATCAGTTGACTGAATAGACCAGGGGCCATGCGGCCGCTGATGCCTGTGGTTGCTGTTCCAGCAGCATTAGGAACTGACCAAAGGGGCGCTACTCTAGGAAATATCATAAATGCCACCAGTAAAATAGGTAGCGAAACCAAGCTCATTTTAACGCTAAGCTTAAGAGGCATTAATGCGCTATGTTCAGCTGAGCTATATAGACTGATTAAGCTAGCACTGCTCAGCAACAATGCAATAACAATATACAAGCCGGATAAAAGAGACTGATCAAATAGTAACTGCGTCATAATGGCGAAGTAACTCAAGTATAAAACCGTGAGCACATCACGCTGTGCTTTCAATTCAAGCAGTTTAAGCAACACGGTAAGTAGTAATAATTGTGTTATTGCTTCGAGACTCAAAAAGCTTTTATGCTGAAGCCAAATTAAGCTCAGCACTAATAAAACGATAGCTGTTTTGTATATAGCGCGTGGAAAAGGCCACTGCTGGCGATAAATTTTGAACTGCCAATAAACCGTTGTTATAAACACCACGGGCAAAACTAATGGTGAGCGCTCAAGATGCGGCAGGATTATCACAGTCAAGCTAATAAACAAATATATCAGGGTTTGTTTGGCTATTTGAAACTCCATCTTAGTAGGCCGCCAAACTTTCAAGCACTTTCTGTAGATGCTGTTTACCTGAATTCATTGCCACAAAGTTATTGGGTAATTTAAGTGAAAAAGGTTCACCTCGACGCTCTAATTCTTGCGCCCAAAAGCACAGTCTCGATAAAGTCTGCTCAACGTCGCCAGAGAAGTAATCGTCAAAGTTTAAACAATGGTCTTTTGCCGCAGCATGCTGAAAATCTTTCAGTTGCAGCGGATAGCCTTTGGCCACACTCGGCCAATATGCTTGCTGTAAGGATTGGCCAATGTGATAATTTTTTAAACCATTAAATTCATCCCCTGGCTGCTTCACCAAAGCACGACCGTCTTGACTATCTGCGTCACTGCTATCGTAAATCATCGATGATTGAAGCGGCTCTGGATATACCCAAACCTGCATATTTAAATCTAACCAGGTCCAACAACGAATAAGACCCATGGGAAATGTTGACTGTATACATAGTCTAGGTGCCGTCAATAAGCCTCGATGGCGTGCTTGACAAAAAACCTTTACGGTCTGTTTTTGCTGCTCTAATCGTTCAACAAGGCTTTCATATTGCGGCTGACCCTCAGAATGAAAGAACAGCATAATATTGGCGTGGGATTTTTTTTGAGCTGCAGTCAACTCAACCTCGAAAGTAAGTTGTTTGCCAACCACATTCGCTTCCGCACGAAGCCCTCTGATTTGCAGTCTAGATAAGTTATAAAAAGTATATAAGATGGCCGTGTGGAATAGACTGCCCAAGAAAAATGTCAGTGCATAGATCAAATTATTTTGATAATTGATCGCAGCAATTAACAAAAGTAGGATGATAAACGCGAAAGAAAACCCCTGTCGAGTTGGGAAAATAAACAATTTGCGTTGCGACAGCGTAATAGTGTTTTCAGACGGTATACGCTTTACCAACCAAGCCTGATAGCGATGATCAATACGCTTTTTCAGATTATCTTTAAGCGCACTATACATATTCCAAGCTATCTAATTGGTTAAATATTCACAGCAGTCGTTTCAACGATGCCATCTAAGATGGCCACCGCATCTTGTTGTGTACTCGCTGCATACAATAGCCGGTGTTGCCATACATTTTTAATAAGCGCTTGAATATCCTCAGGTATGACAAAATCACGACCATCAATAAAAGCCCATGCTTTTGAGGCTTGCACTAAGGCGAGTGCAGCTCGCGGCGAAACACCATAGCTCAGCTGGCTATGCTCTCGAGTTGCAGTGACTAAACGCATGATGTAAGCAAGCAAGGTGTCAGAGCAACGAATCGAGCTCACCTGTTGCTGGACCTGAACGATGCCTGAGGCATCAAGCATGGCGCTTAGAGCTGCTAAAAATTCTCTGCCGCTATCACCCCGCAGTAAAGATAGTTCAGCATCATAATCAGGATAGCCGATGCTTACAGACATCATAAAGCGGTCTAGTTGAGACTCAGGTAAAGGGAAAGTACCAAATTGTGATTGTGGGTTTTGGGTCGCAATAACAAAGAAAGGTTTTGCCAGGCTATATGATTGCCCATCAACAGTAACCTGCCTCTCTGCCATGGCTTCAAGTAAAGCAGACTGGGTTTTTGCGCTGCTGCGGTTAATTTCATCGGCCAATAGTAGCTGCGTAAAAATCGGGCCACGTTGGAAGTGAAACTGCTGCGCTTGCTGGTCATAAATAGTAGTGCCAATGACATCAGCCGGTAATAAGTCAGAGGTAAATTGCACCCTGGCATAATCTAATCCCAATACCTGTGCCAGAGCCTGAGCGAGAGACGTTTTCCCGGTTCCCGGCAGATCTTCCAACAAAACATGTCCGTTAGCTAAAATACAGGCGAGTGTTTGTTTTAGCGCTCTGTCTTTCCCTTGAATAACGGTAGACAGCTGGCTTATGCAGTTTTGTATTGTCGCCTGAAAGTCTGGCATCGGAGGTTTTGCATTCACAGTAAATCAAAGCCTCGCTTAAGGTCCGACTGAATATCGTTGATATGTTCTAAGCCTACAGAAATACGAATTAAATTCTCGCCAATGCCTGCTGCCTGCTTTTCTGCATCGCTGAGGCGCCCATGTGTAGTCGTTGCCGGATGCACAATGGTTGTTTTGGTATCACCCAGGTTAGCCGTAATAGACAATATGCGTGTCGCATCAATCACCTGCCAGGCCTGTTCTCGCCCACCTTTAACGGTAAATGCTAGCACACCGCCAAAGCCGCTCTGTTGCGTGGCAGCAAGTTGGTGCTGCGGATGCTCTGGCAAACCGGCATAAAAAACCTGCTGCACACAGTCTTGCTGTTGTAACCACAAGGCCAATTGCATTGCCTGATCGCAATGGGCACGCATCCTGATCGAGAGTGTTTCTAAGCCTTTCAAAAAAACCCAGGCATTAAACGGGCTCATTGATGGACCAGCAGATCGAATAAATGCCAGCACTTCATCCATATGTTCAGCACGGCCGACTACCGCTCCACCTAAGCAGCGCCCCTGACCATCGAGAAATTTAGTCGCTGAATGAATAACGATATCTGCACCCAGTGCAAGTGGTTGCTGCAGTGCTGGTGTGCAAAAGCAATTATCAACAATCAGTAAGCATTGGTGAGCTTGGCTAATACTCGCGAGTTTGGCAATGTCTACCACCTCAGACAAGGGGTTAGAGGGTGACTCCAAGAACAGTAAACGCGTTTTATCCGTGATCGCTGTCTGCCATGCAGCATAGTCTGTGGGTGCAACAAAGCTAACCTCAACACCGAATTTCGCCAGGTACTTATTAAAAACTACGGTAGTGGTGCCAAAGACACTGCGGGAACAAACGACATGATCACCTTTTGATAACAACGCAAGACAGGTACTTAAAATAGCTGCCATACCCGATGATGTTGCCACAGCCTGCTCACCACCTTCCATCGCGGCAAGACGTTGCTCAAATGCACGAACCGTTGGGTTAGTATAACGAGAATATACATTACCCGGTGATTCACCAGAGAAACGCGCTGCTGCTGCAGATGCAGAGTTAAACACATAACTCGAGGTGGCGAAAATTGGCTCACTGTGTTCACCTTCTGGCGAGCGCATATGGCCTGAGCGAACTGCCAAGGTTTCAAGCTCAGCTTGCTGCAAAATAGCTTGTCGTTGGTGATCTAGCGAATCCATGATTGTACTCTTATATTTGCTTACAGCAGGCACAGTAAGTCGTTAAGCTTTCAGTTATACGGTTAAGCAATCACAGTCGCCTAACCGATCAAACAATTACGAGATATCGTTATATAAGCCCACAAATGAGCCGTCTGCCGTATCCAGTTTTGCCTGCACCTTTGCTTTGGAGGCATCATTACGAGTCTCTTCAATATCTTTAAGGTAAGTGTCGGTCACGTCTCCGGTAACATACTCGCCATTAAACACAGAGCATTCAAACTCGGTAATCCGCTCGTTACCCTCTCTGCAGCTGGCAACTAAGGCCTCTAAATCTTGATAAATAAGCCAGTCGGCTCCAATCAGCTGACATACTTCGTCGTCGCTGCGACCATGCGCAATCAGCTCTGCTGCAACCGGCATATCGATACCGTAAACATTGGGATATTTCACCGCAGGGGCAGCAGATGCAAAATACACCTTATTTGCGCCGGCATCCCTAGCCATTTCGATGATTTGCTTACACGTTGTACCCCGAACAATTGAATCATCAACCAGCAGCACGTTTTTACCTTTAAATTCTAATTCAATCGTATTTAGTTTTTGCCGTACCGATTTCTTCCGCTGTGTTTGTCCAGGCATAATAAAGGTCCTACCAATATAACGATTTTTCATCAGCCCTTCGCGAAACTTAACCCCCAACTGATAGGCCAATGATTGAGCCGAAACCCTCGAAGTATCGGGGATTGGAATCACCACATCGATATCATGCTCAGGTCGTTGCGACAAGATTTTCTTCGCTAGGTATTCACCCATACGCATGCGCGTTTTATACACAGAAATATTGTCAATAATCGAGTCTGGGCGGGCAAAATAAACATGCTCAAAAATACAGGGCACCGAGCGCGTATGTTCAGCACATTGCTCCAAGTGCAGCGTGCCATCAAGGCCAACAAATAAGGCTTCGCCGGGAGCAATATCACGGATTAAGTCAAAACCTAAAACATCTAATGCCACACTCTCGGATGCCACCATATATTCAAGCTCACCATTTGCAGCATGGCGTTGGCCATAGACTATAGGCCGAATGCCATTCGGATCTCTAAATGCAACCAAACCATAATTAGCAATCATCGCAATCACGGCATAACCACCGCGAATACGGCTGTGAACGGCTTTAATCGCGGTAAAAATATCGCTAGGATCGGGTCTTAATTTACCCAGTCGCTGCAGCTCATGAGCGAAAATATTAAGCAAAACTTCAGAATCTGAATCGGTATTCGCATGCCGTAGGTCTTCTTGGTAAATCTCGCGCGCCAATTGCTGGGTATTGGTTAAATTACCGTTGTGAGCCAGCGAAATGCCATAAGGTGAGTTAACATAAAAAGGCTGTGCGAGGGCCGGCGACGATGAGCCCGCGGTTGGGTATCGCACATGACCAATCCCCATATTGCCCTGCAGCACCTGCATATGACGTGTGCGAAATACATCTTTAACCAGCCCATTGCCTTTACGCTGATGAAATCGACCCAGTTCACAGGTCACCATACCCGCGGCATCCTGGCCACGATGCTGCAGCACAGTTAAGCCATCATACAGCTCTTGATTGACATTTTGCGATGAAACAATGCCCGCAATACCACACATGTATCTTTCTCTCTATGTTTTAGACTAGGTTCGCCCACTAATTAATGGTATGAAGATATCTCGTAGCGCTAAGCCCTGAGTCATAACCCAGGTTTCTAAACGCTCAAAATGAGGGATTAAATTAGAGCTCAGCCACCATTGTTCTTGATGCAGTGGCAACAGCGTTTTGCCTAGCATAAGCACCACCACAACCACTAGCACGCCGCGCAGACTACCGAATACCATGCCCAGTAAGCGATCAGTACCGGTCAAACCCGTCCAATGCACCAACTGACTGAGAATAAATGAAAACAAGCCACCAACCAGTAAGCACAAAATAAACAAACAAAACAATGCGGCTAATTTTCGTAACGATGGCGAGTCTATATATGGCGCTAAAATAACAGCTAGTTGCTGATGAAACATAATGCTCAGCAAGATCGCCATCAACCAAATTACTAATGACAAAACTTCTTTGACAAAACCACGTTTCAAACTGATCAATGCTGATAATGTAATAATCGCTAAGATCAGCCAGTCAACCCAATTACTTGGTACAATCACTGTTCAAATCCTGGCTTGAACTTAACTAACATGGGTTCTATTCCGCTGACTTCAATCACTTTAGGCTTTAAAGCCAGCAGCTCTGACTTAATCAGTTTTGGTCCAACCAGCACGCGGTATACCGTGTCATTATCGCTTGAAAAGGTTTTTACATAGGCAGATAAATTAGCCGCATGCAGCGTTTTTCGCAGTTCATGGGCATTATTTTTATCCTTAAAAACACCAAGCTGTAATACCCATGCATCTTTAAGTTTAAGCTGCGTTGCATTTGAGGTTTGCGCTGTCTGCGATGCACTGGATGGTTGATTGGCCGCGACTTTAGTCGCCGGGGTATTCGCGGCCTCTGCCTGATATTGTTCTAATCTTTCAACGGTCTCTGCTGGAATCGCAAAGTGCTGAACATCAACCGTATGCTGCAAGGAGTCACCCAGCGCATCAAATTTTTGCAGATCATGATCCAGTATTAGCCACCAGGCTATTAAACTTGCCAGCAAAATAATTAACGCGCCAACAACTCGAAACTTAATCGATTCTAGGTTATCTGCCTGCGGTTCTTGAGGGTTAGCCATACGGTTTATTATCAATGTAATAAAATGATTGCGTCAATGCTTAATCATATCTTCGAGATTTTACTGTGATCAGCGTATTTTTGCAGCTTGTTTAAGGCTGCGGCAACGGTGACAAAGGAGCCAAACACGACAATTTCATCACCTGCTTGAGTCATTTGCCTTAACCTTGCCACAGCTTGCGAGACATTTTTACTGACGCTAATCATGTGTACGCCGTGCTGATGTAATTCTGCCGCAACATCACTGGCTTTAAACGCTCTGGGGTCATCTAACTCAGCAAGAAACCACGCAAAAAACGTGTCTTTTAAACAAGCAATAGAGGCACTCAAAGGTTTGTCGCTAAGCATCGCAAACAAGGCTATGCGCTTTGCACCCGCTGCCAGCTTGCGCTGCTGCAGTCGCCTCTGAAGTAGCGCAACTGCGTCGAGATTATGCGCCACATCAAACACATAGCTCACGCCGTCTATCGTTAACTGTTGAAAACGACCAGCCAATGTTAAGTCTGCTAAAGACTCGACTTCTGAAGGCGACAACATCGCTTGATGCGCTTTTTGTAGCAGTTGATTAACGACCACAATTGCGCCTGCCTGCGAACTTATTGACAAACCGTTATCCATCACTGCTGGGTAATCAATAGCAAGTTCACGATCAGAAAGCTGCCAACATATCTGCTCATCTTTAAGGCTTTGAGATATAACAAAGTCTCGATCTATGCTCTTCGCTAAAGGGTGGTCAACGGCTTGCTGTAACGCAGCCAAGGGTTGATCATCAAGCACTACGCGAGACGCTTGATCACGTAAAATGCCGCATTTTTCCAGCGCAATCGTCTCTAAATTGTCACCCAAAAAGTCTTGATGATCTAAGCCTATAGACGTGATCACGGCAATATCGGCATCAATGATATTTACTGCATCTAAGCGCCCACCCAAACCAACTTCTAATAGAATGACATCAAGCTCGGTCTGCTTGAAACAATACAATGCCGCTAAGGTGGTGAATTCAAAATAGCTTAATGAAATAGCTAAGCTTGACCTCACTTCTTCTACTGCTTCGAAAGCTGCAGCTAAAGATTGATCACTGAGCGGTGATTGATTAATCTGAATGCGTTCATTAAAGCTGTGCATGTGCGGCGAGGTATAGCTTGCGACAGCAAATCCACGCTGACTAAGCAGATGGGCAGCAGCTGAGACAAAACTGCCCTTGCCATTGGTGCCTGCAACCGTGACAATCTGACAATTTGGCTTGGTTTTCAGCGACAACAGGCCCATGGCATCTGCGACAGCGCGAACGCGATCCAAGCCTAAGTCAATAGACTTTCCAGTGAGTTGACTATGACGAGTTTCTAGCTCAGCTAGCCAGTCAGCCAAATTTTTTTGCAGCATACTCGAGACGACCTAAACCGATCTAAGCCGATCTAAGCCGATCTAAGCCGATTCAAGCTCACCATCAGCAAGATCTTTATGACTTAGCTTTGCTAATATGCTGGACAGTTTATCTTTCATATCATGACGATGAATAATCATATCAATCGCACCATGATCTAAAAGAAATTCACTGCGTTGAAAACCTGGTGGTAATTTTTGTCGAATAGTTTGCTCAATGATATTGGGCCCGGCAAAACCAGCTCTGGCACCAGGCTCAGCAACATTTAGATCACCTAATAGCGCAAGCGAAGCCGAGACGCCA
>JABSRR010000078.1 GCA_013215025.1 Pseudomonadales bacterium | reverse complement strand
GGCCAAGGGGAAAAAGGCTTCTGTGCCGGAGGCGATATTAAAACCGTCAGCCAACAGGTTCTGCAACAGCAGCAAGACAAAGCAGAAGCTTTTTTTACAGCTGAATATCAACTCAATTTACAGCTAAGTGAGTTCAGCAAACCTATCATCGTTTGGGGCGACGGTATCGTCATGGGCGGCGGTATGGGTTTATTTATGCCCTGTGACTTTCGTATTGTGACAGAATCCAGCCGTTTAGCGATGCCCGAAGTCTCGATTGGCTTTTTTCCTGACGTCGGCATGGCTTACTACCTTAACCAGCTACCCGAGACACTGGCCAAGTTTATTGCCGCCACGGGTATAACACTCGCAGCAGCCGATGCGCTTTATTTAGGGATCGCCAGTCATGGTATTCGGTCACAGCAGCGGCAGTCACTGTTTCAGGCATTCAGCAGGCTTAAGTTTGCACAACAGCCAAAGCATAATTATCAACAAATTCAGCGCTTGCTTGATAAGCTAACAACAGACTGCGCAAGCAGTGAACTCGCAGCGCATAGCGCGAAAATAGACGCGCACTTTAAAACTTGCGATATCCATACATCGATAGCGGCCATCCTCGACGACAGCGACCCATCAAGCTGGTATAAAAAAGCACAGCAGCAATTACAGCAAGCTTCTCCACTAGCGATACACTGGAGCATCAAACACCTGCAACAATCCGCAGGTAAAAGCTTACAGCAGGTGCTTGCAGCAGATTTACAATTAGCCGGCATGATTATTCAGCAACAGGAATTTCATGAAGGGGTAAGAGCGCGCCTGATCGATAAAGATCAACAAGCCAAGTGGCGCTTCCAACATGGACAGGCTATACCCTCGCAAGCCATCGAGGCAGTTTTTAGCTAAAACCTAGCGACAAGATCTAGCCGCAAAATCATCTATAAAATTAGCGGCAAAATACATACATTCGTTTATCGCAGTCAATAGTCTGTTAGCTATCAGCCTGAGTTAAACGGTGATAAAACATTTGCGCCGCTGCGCGAGCGATCGGCTCAATCGAGCCTTGATCAACATATATACCGTCAAGCAACAAACGTGTCATGCCATGCAAGCTACTCCAACTGACTTGCGTATAGCGTTTCGCATCTATGGCTTCCGACACCAAACCAGCCGCTTGCCAAGATTCACATAAAGCAACATAAGCCTTGAAGGTAATATACGCCTCATGCTGCAGCGTCTCAGTTAAGCTTGAAGCCTTCCAAATATGGCCACTGAACATTAAATCGTAATACGCGGTTTGCGTTTGCGCATAATCAATATAGCGCAGAATAAAGGCAAAAATACTGTCTTCGCTAACCTGCCATTCATCTGGCTGCAGCGCCATGTGCTTACGCCATGCCGTAAAACCTTGTTCAGCTACAGCGCACAGCAAATCCTGCTTGTTTTTAAAATGATGATAAGCAGCCGTGCGCGACACTCCAACCTCTAGCGCCAAGCCGCGCATCGACAGCGCGGACTCGCCTTGCTGCATTAAAATGCTAGCCGCCTGATCAAGTAAGGCGGTCCGCAAATCGCCATGATGGTAATTTTTTTTCAGCTGTAAATCTGCCACTAAATCTGCCACTAAGTCGCCTCTTTTCGACTATATTAATGAGAAATTAGAAACTAGCAAATAATCTTGACACTGTCAAAATAAGCCCCTATGGTAAGCAAAAATATGTTGCAAGGGCTTGTCATTACAGCTTTTGTAACGCAGTGACACATGAGGTAATTTTCATGCAGGCATATCCCAAACTCTTTGAGCCACTCGATCTTGGCTTCACGCAATTAAAAAATCGTGTGCTGATGGGCTCAATGCATACTGGGCTCGAAGAAGCCGAAAACGGCTTTCAACGAATGGCCGCTTTCTATGCTGCCAGAGCACGCGGCGGCGTCGGCTTGATTGTCACGGGTGGATTTGGCCCCAGCGTGCGTGCCAGTGTGCATGAACATTGCAAAACCTTACACACCGATAGCGACGTTGCCGATCACCGCTTAATCACCGATGCAGTGCATGCCGAAGACGGTAAAATATGCCTGCAAATCCTACATACCGGTCGCTATGCCTTAACCGAAAAACCAATGGCGCCGTCTGCGGTGCCAACGCCGATTAACCCCTTTCATCCGGTTGAGCTCAGCGAGGCCGAGATAGAACAGCAAATTGCCGACTTCGTGCTTACCGCCAGCAAAGCACAGCAGGCAGGTTATGACGGCGTAGAAGTGATGGGCTCAGAGGGTTATTTCCTCAATCAATTTTTAGCCAGCCGGGTTAATCATCGACAAGATCAATGGGGTGCCAGCTACGCCGATAGAATGCGCCTACCGATTGAAGTAGTGAAGCAGATTCGCGCCGCTACCGGGCCTGAATTTATTATTATCTATCGCCTCTCAATGCTAGATTTAGTCGAGGGTGGCAGCAATAGTGAAGAAATCATTGAACTGGGTAAAGCTATCGAAGCCGCAGGTGCCAGCTTAATAAACACCGGCATTGGCTGGCATGAAGCTCGAATTCCCACCATTGCCACTAAAGTGCCACGCGCAGCGTTTACCTGGGTAACTGCGAAGTTTAAACAATCATTGTCACTGCCCGTCATCACCTCTAACCGCATTAATATGCCTGACGTTGCTGAAAAAGTTTTAGCACGGGGTGATGCGGATATGGTCTCGATGGCACGACCGTTTTTGGCTGACCCTGACTTTATGCTTAAAGCCGCTGACAATAGAGCTGATGAAATCAACACCTGTATCGGCTGCAATCAGGCCTGCCTGGATCACGTATTTGTCGGCAAAATGACTAGCTGTTTAGTCAACCCTCGCGCCTGCCACGAAACCGAAATCATCACTCAACCGCTGCAACAGAAAAAACGCATTGCGGTCATTGGCGCTGGTCCCGCCGGCCTTGCATTTGCAGTTGAGGCTGATGCCAGAGGCCACGCGATAACGCTATTCGACCAAGCCGACGAAATTGGCGGCCAGTTCAATATTGCCAAACAAATTCCTGGCAAAGAAGAGTTCCATGAGACGATTCGCTACTTTAATACCAAACTCCGTCAATCTAACGTGAGCCTTCAGCTTGGCAAGCATATTGATGCAAAGTATTTACGTGATGCAGAATTTGACGAAGTTGTTCTCGCAACCGGTATTACCCCTCGGCGGCCATCAATAGAAGGCATTGACCATGCCAAAGTATTGTCTTACTTAGATGTCTTAAAGCATAAGAAAGCTGTTGGCGACAGCATCGCGATTATTGGTGCCGGCGGCATTGGCTTCGACGTTGCTGAATACCTCAGCCACAGCGGTGAAGCGACTAGCCTCAATATTGCTGCATTTATGCAGGAATGGGGTATCGATATGCAGCTTGAGGCGCGCGGCGGTATCGAAGGCATCACCGCACAGCCAAGCCCCAGCGCACGTAAAATCACCTTGATGCAGCGCAAAGCTAAAAAAGTTGGCAACAGCCTCGGTAAAACAACCGGCTGGATTCATCGCCTTGGTTTACAAAACAAAGGGGTTGAAATGCTAGCCGGTTGTGAATATTTAAAAATCGACGACCAAGGTTTACATTATCGTCAAAACGATGAAATTAAAGTGTTAGATGTCGACAATATTATTATCTGTGCAGGCCAAGAGCCTCGCGATGAATTAGCCGCGCAGCTCAATAATATTCCCGTGCATTTAATCGGTGGCGCACAAGAAGCAACCGAGCTTGACGCTAAGCGCGCGATTGACCAAGGCACGCGCCTAGCGGTTTCGATCTAATAAAAATTTAACATTGATTACTCAGCAATCATTTATTACTAACAACATTTCAGAACAGGTTAAGTATCTACTATGAGCAACTATGAATTCCCGCAGCACGAAGTTGGCTTTGTGGTTAACCAATTAACTAACTTGCGTTCACTCTATGGCAGTGACGCCTTCCCCGAAATGAGTGAAGAGTTGCTTGAGGCAATTCTCAGTGAAACTGCGCGCTGGGTTGAAACTGAAATTGCACCGCATAACTATGCCTGTAATGAATTTGGTGCCAAGCTAGAATCTAATGGCGTTGTTACTGCACCTGGCCTGCAGTCGGTGTATCAGCAATATGTAGAAGCTGGTTGGCAAAGCCTATCCGCCAATCCAGAACATGGTGGCCAGGGTCTACCGCAAACGGTTTATTTTGCCGTGATGGAAGCGCTGCAAAGCAGCAATCTTGGTTTCAGTCTATGCCCGATGTTAACCGCGGGTGCTTTAGAGGCCATCGAATCACACGCCGATGCAGCACTGCAGGCGCAGCTGATGCCGAACATGATCAGTGGCGCCTGGACTGGCAGCATGAACCTCACCGAACCACATGCCGGCTCTGACCTTGCCGCGGTAAGCACCAAAGCCGAACCAGAGGGCGATCATTACCGCATTAAAGGGCAAAAAATTTATATCACCTGGGGTGACCATGATGTTGCGGAAAATATAATACATCTGGTGTTAGCCAGATTACCGGATGCGCCAGCAGGCGTAAAAGGTATTTCATTATTTGCAGTGCCAAAATTTCTTATCAATGCCGACGGCTCACTGGGTGAGCGCAACGATGTTCACTGTATAGCGCTAGAAGAAAAATTAGGCATACACTCCTCGCCCACTTGTGTAATGGCATTTGGTGAAACCACCGGCGCCATTGGCTATCTGGTTGGTAAAGAACACAACGGCTTAGCNTGCATGTTTACCATGATGAATAACGCGCGCCTAGGCGTNGGCATGCAGGGTGTGGCGATTGCTGAGCGTGCACTGCAACAGGCAAAACACTATGCTGCAGAGCGCGTGCAGGGCTACGACAAACAAAATGGCGAACGTATTACGATCAACCACCATGCTGACGTGCAGCGTATGCTACTAAGCATGCAGTCGTTAACCGAAGCCGCTCGCGCGATGACCTATGAAGCCTTTGCCACTATCGATAAAGTTAAAGCAGGCCAAAGCTCGCAAAGCAAGGCTGACTTACTCACACCTATTGTGAAAGGTTTTGCTACCGAAATGTCACAAGAAGTGACGTCGTTAAATATTCAAATACATGGCGGCATGGGCTTTGTCGAGGAAACCGGAGCCGCGCAGCATTATCGCGATGCCAGAATCTTGACCATTTATGAAGGCACCACCGGTATTCAAGCGCTAGATTTAATTGGTCGAAAAACCGCGCGTGATAACGGCCATGCCATGTTTACACTATTAGACGAAATGCGAACGACGGCCGCAGCCGCTGCCGAGACAGACGAATTCAGCGCCTATGCTACAATTTTGACTAAGGCTATCGACGCCGTTCAGCAGGCAACTAAATCTCTGTTAGCGCAGCCAGAGCAGCATCAGCGCGAGGCCGTTGCTAATGATTATATGATGCTTTGTGGCTATGTCTTGGGGGCTGAACGCTTATTAAAGTCTGCCTTACTGGCAGCCAATGACAGCGCCTTAGCTACGCGGAAAAAAGTCAGTTGTGCATTCTACTTTGACCATATTCTACCGCGCTACCTAAGCCTGCATCAGGTGATTACCGCTGCCAATGGCAGCAGCTATCTAAACTTAGCCGCTGTAGCAATGTAAGATCTAGCTGCGATGTAAGGCCCTATACATAGCTCTAATAAAAAAAGCGGCCTAGGCCGCTTTTTTCTATCTCGATCAGATCTCAGTGCTTTAAAAACAGCTTATGCAACAATATTTTGCTGCATAAACGCATGCACCTGCTGCATATCATTGGCCAAAACGGTAAAGCGCTCTTCACGCTGCATTAAATCAGCCATATGGTGCGGCAATGCCGGCTCTTCGCTTTGTCCAGCCTGCAAGGCTGCCTCCGCAAATTTTGCCGGATGCGCGGTCGCTAAGGTAACCATAGGAGTTGCCGTACTGCGACGAACCTCACGCGCTGCTTTAACACCAATTGCAGAGTGTGGATCCAATAAATATTCAGTTTGCTCAAATACCGAGGCAATCGTTTCACAGGTCATGGCGTCATCAACCGCAAAACTGTCGAATAGCTCACGGGTATGGTCAAATTTATCCTGCGGCAGGGTCACTGTTTGATCACCGTTACAGGCAGCCATAAATGCAGCAAGCTCTGCGCCATCGCGATCAAACACATCAAACAATAAGCGCTCGAAATTGGATGAAACCATAATATCCATCGATGGCGATAAGGTGTGCACCAACTCATGCTTCTGATATAAATTTTTGGCAATAGTACGATGAAGAATATCGTTAGTATTGGTGGCAACAATCAATTGATTAATTGGCAGCCCCATTTGCTTAGCTAAATAGCCCGCAAAAATATCACCAAAATTACCGGTTGGCACCGAAAAGCCAACCTCTTTATCAGGTGCGCCAAGTGCCGCGGCAGCATAAAAATAATAAACAATTTGCGCCATGATACGCGCCCAGTTTATCGAATTAACGGCAACAAGCTGGCGCCCATCGGGCAAGAATGACTGATCATTAAAGCTGGCTTTCACCATCGACTGGCAATCATCAAAATTGCCCTCTAGCGCAATATTATGGATGTTGTCTGCCAATACTGAGGTCATCTGTTTACGCTGCACATCTGAAACACGCTGGTGCGGATGCAGAATAAAAATATCGATATTCTTACAGCGACGACAACCTTCTATAGCTGCAGAGCCAGTATCGCCCGACGTTGCTCCCATAATCACAACTTTTTGCTGCTTACGCTCTAACACATAATCTAATAGGCGACCTAAGAGCTGCAAAGCAAAGTCCTTGAATGCCAAGGTCGGACCTTGAAATAGCTCTAGCAGCCATTCGTTATGGCCAAGCTGAACCAAAGGCGCTACCGCAGGATGACGAAACTCTTGATAGCAGTCTTCAATCATCGCTTTAAAATCATCATCGTCAATACAGCCAGTAACAAAGGGCTGCATCACCTCATAAGCCACTTCGGCATAAGACATCGCCGCAAAGCTAGCAATTTTTTCGCGGCTAAAACGTGGCAGCTGCTCGGGCACATATAAGCCACCATCGCTGGCTAAGCCTGTCAGCATTACCTGTTCAAAATTAAGCACGGGGGCTTGGCCGCGGGTACTAATATATTTCATCGTCATAATCGTAAACTCTTTACTACACTAGGCCAGCGATTCGACCCGAATCACATGCACCGAACCCTGAATGGTTGGCAGCGTCTCGATTTGCGCAACGGCGGTGCGCAAGCGTTGTTCTTCAACATGATCGGTTACTAAGGCAACCAGAGAATGCTCAGCAGCATCGGGCGCTTTTTGAATCATCGTCTCAATGCTAATACCTTGCGCACTCAAGGCTTCTGTAACGTGCATCATCACACCGGGTTCATCATGCGCACTGAAACGCAAATAAAATTCGCTACGCACCTGTTCAATCGGCAAAATCGTCGCCGGCTGAATACTTGCCTGTGCAAATGATAGCGGCGGTACGGATTGCGCCTGGCTAGCATCTAACAAGCGTGCAATATCGCAGATATCAGCGACAATCGACGAAGCTGTTGGTTCGGCACCTGCTCCGGCACCGTAATACATGGTTGAACCAACCGCGTCGGCATGAATCATTACCGCATTCATCACGCCATGCACGTTTGCTAATAGCTGAGTTTTTGGAATCAAGGTTGGATGAACGCGTAACTCAATACCCTGCTCAAGCTGACGCGCAATGCCTAAATGCTTAATATTAAACCCAAGCTCTTCTGCCAACACCACATCTAAAGGCGCAACCTGACTAATGCCCTCGGTATAGGCGCGATCAAAAGATAATTCCACCCCAAACGCTAATGAGGCCAATATCGCCAGCTTATGGCAGGCATCGATACCTTCAACATCAAAGGTTGGATCCGCTTCGGCATAACCCAGTGCCTGTGCTTCGGCCAAAACGTCAGCAAAGTCACGACCCTTATCTTTCATCTCGGTGAGAATAAAATTACCAGTGCCGTTAATAATGCCGGCTAGCCAATCAATTTGATTACCGGCCAGGCCCTCGCGCAAGGCTTTGATTACCGGAATACCGCCGGCAACCGCAGCTTCAAAATAGACCGAAACGCCATGTTCAGCGGCTTTGCTAAAAATCTCGTTACCATGCTCGGCGATTAAAGCCTTATTGGCAGTCACCACATGTTTACCGTGTTCAATAGCGGTCAACACCAAACGTTTAGCGGCGTCATAACCGCCAATAGTTTCAACCACAATATCGACTTCAGGCGCGCGCGCCACTGCCAACACATCTGACTCAACAGTCACATTCGACAAATCAAATTCAGGCTTCGCTTGGCGAATCGCCACATGGCTGACACGAATATCGCAGCCGGTACGGGCAGCAATTTGCGCATGATTTCTGGCCAGCACATTAAAGGTGCCACCACCGACCGTTCCTAGGCCACAGATACCGATATTTACGGGTTTAAGCACTTTATCTCGTCTCGTTCAGGGATAATTTAAGGCGCAAGATTATACACAGAATTTTGCTTAAAGAGTACCGCTAATCGCAGCGGTCAATGCAGCGCGAATGGCGCATTCTGCAGGCGTCAGCGACTGACAGTTTGCCATCAGTCACCACGTCTAAAGCGCATAGCCCGGCCGCCAAACGCCGGCAAAACGCTAGGCTGCTCAGTTCAGCAGCTGCTTAATTAAGTCATCAGCCGGACGGTAGCCAGGAATAATCACCCCATCGTCCAGTAAAATTGCCGGCGTGCCGCTCACCCCCAGGGTTTGGCCAAGTCGATAATGCTCGGCCACTGGGTTTTCACAACGCTTATCAGTGATCGACTGGCGAGCTTTTAAGCGCGTCATCGCGGTCAACGGATCGTCAGCACACCAGGCCGATACCACCTTGTCGTAAGAGCTTGAGCCAATGCCGGCGCGCGGAAATGCCATATAGCGAACCGCAATACCCGCAGCATTTAAGGCGGGCACTTCTTGATGCAGCTTCTGACAATAGAAACAGTCAACATCGGTAAACACCGTCACTTGCGCTTTTTGCTCGCCCTCGGCGGGGAAAATAATCATCGACTCAGGGTCTAAATTTGCCATTAAGGCGCGGCGCTCAACGGCCTGTGACTGCTGGCTTAAATTCACTAGACCGTTGTCGGTTACTTGGAATAATTCACCGGAGAAAAAATAGCTGACATTGGCGTCAGTATAAAGGGTTGGGCCCTGCGCGATTTTTATCCGGTAGTATCCGTCAATACCGGCAGCGGTAACGCTGCTAACGCTAAAGCGATCATCTATGCCAGCAAACACCGCCTGCGCTTTGCGGGTAATAGCGGCCACATCGGCATCTGTCACCTCGGCAGGCTGGATAAGCTGTAACGGCGCCGATTGCGTTGGCGATGGGCTATCAGCCGACGGCGCCGATTCGGCAGAGTCAGCCTGACAAGCCGATTGCATGCTAATCAAAGCTAGGCATACAAGTCCATAAACCCTGGCGGGTAATCCTGACATTCTCAAAACACTCTCCTACATATTGAGCTGAAAAAACGCGCCCCATAACAAGTGTAAGCTAAGCAATGCAGCTGTTACTTCAGCCACGTGGGTGATGTTGCTGATGCAGCTGCTGCAGCCTAGCGGTTGCGATATGGGTATAAATTTGCGTAGTGGATAAATCACTGTGGCCCAATAATAACTGAACTACCCGCAAGTCGGCACCATTATTCAGTAAATGTGTTGCAAAGGCGTGACGAATGGTATGCGGTGACAAATCGCTACTGATATTGGCACACAGGGCATAATGCTTGATGCGATGCCAGAAAGTCTGTCGCGTCATGGCCTGACCACGTCGCGATAAAAAACAAACCGTCGACTGCTTGTCTCCCAGTAAAAGCGGTCGCACATCGCGCAAATACGCCTCTAACCAATCTATTGCAGCATAACCCATCGGCACAATCCGCTCTTTGCCGCCCTTCCCAAGCACCCGCACAATACCCTGACTGACACTGATATCCGCCAGCTGCAGTTGAATCAGCTCTGACACCCGCAGACCGCAGGCATACAGTAATTCCAGCATGGCGCGATCACGAAACTCGATCGGCTGATTTAAGTCTGGCGCATCCAGCAAAGCCTCAACGTCTTCTTCGCTGATATGCTGCGGCAGCTTTCTGCC
>JABSRR010000077.1 GCA_013215025.1 Pseudomonadales bacterium | reverse complement strand
CCGGTATTGGGCAAACGCTTTGCTGATGGGGAAGCCTCAAGTATTGGTGCTGTAATAAGCCGCTTTGATGATAGCCCTAGCGCCACGCAAGATTTATTCGCCAACGGCGATGTTGAGAATAACTTTACCGGCAAAGCCTGGGAAACGGCTGAGTGGGTCAGCACTAAGCGGAACGAGGCATCATTAAGCTGGCTGCGTGAAATTAATGCTGATTGGAATCTGCGTTTAGCCAGCAGTTGGGCCGAACATGAACAAGATTCTTTTTATGAAGGCTTTGATTACTTTGCCAAAGACGAGATGCTTTATGTCGACGCAAAAATCAATTGGATTGCCAACAGTGATCACCTATTAACCTGGGGTGTTGACCTGCGCGATGAAAAAATGCGCTCAGACTCCTATGCCGGTGAATTAAGTCCTGATTATGTTTCTGATAGCTTTGACTACGAAGTGGTTGGTTTGTATTTACAAGATACTTGGCAAGCACTGGATAATCTACAGATTGCCCTAGCGGTGCGTTTTGATCAGATTACTGCCGACTTCATCGATCCTTCCAAATCAGGCACGGAAATTGACGAGCAAATTATCTCGCCGCGTGTAGATATGCGTTTAATGCATAGNGACCGTTGGACCTCTCGTTTATCAGCTGGTCGTGGCTATCGTGCACCGCTGTCGTTTTTTGAAACAGATCATGGCATTTTAGATTCAGGTCAGGGCTTTATTGTTGATGTTGACGAGTTAGAGCGCTCAGCTTCTGCAACTTATGCACTCAGCTTCGAGGGAGAAGCATTAACAACTACACTATCGTTAGCCTATACCGAGGTAGATAATCTTGCTGCGCTGGACGAAGATGCCGCTGGTGTGCCAGTGCTCACGCAGCTTGAAGAAACATCCAGCGTTACCGCAGCCGATATTGCTGTAAGCTATCAAGTGAATCAGCAGTTAAATGTTAGCGTGACTGCAGAAACCTACGATTACGACGATAATTTTAAGCTGTCTTATACTTCGGCACCGATTGAAGAGCGTATCACTCTGGCGGGAGACTATGCGATAAATCAATGGGATCTCAATGCCAGCCTTACGTGGTTTGGCGCACGTGATCTGACCGACTATGGCTATGAGGGGTTTAACCGCGTTAATGCCTCAGGTGACGTTATAGACAGCAGCGAAAAAACAAGCGATGCACCTGACTTTTTCACATTAGATGTGAAAGTGCAGCGCCATATTGGTGAGCATGCCAGCGTATATTTTGGTGCCAGCAATTTGCTGGATTATACCCAAGCTGGCAATGAAGAGTCGCCGTTAATGTTTGATGCAGACGGTGGTTACGATGTGGCGTATATATATGGCCCATTACGTGGTCGTGAGGCCTATGTCGGCTTTAAGTTAAGCTACTAATGCATCTGCTCATCAGTAAAATCAACGCATAGGTGTTTCTGTGAAACGTGTTGCCCTTTTCTGCAGCCTACTGTTGTTATCGGTTCAGTTTGTCTGGGCCGATAGAGCACCTAGTCTGTTAGATTTTACTGCAGTTGATATCGGCAGTGGTGAGGCATTTCAGCTTGCTGACCGTGTGTTTACAGTGCCGCAGCCAAGTTTGGTGTTGTTCTTTGAGCCAAACTGCAGCTGGTGCTATAAACAGGCCAAGGTGTTTGATCAGTTAGCTGCCGCTTGCCCGCAATTGACAATGTTTGGCTTAGGCGTAAACGGTAGTCGTGTCGCATTGCAAAAAGAAGCATGGCGCCTGCGTGTTACATTCCCGCTATGGATGGCCAGTCAATCAATGCTGGCATCTACCGGCCCAATAAAAACGACACCTTTAAGCTTGTTGTTAGATGATGCGGGAAAAATTATTTTTAGTGCTAAGGGCTATATGGATGCTGCGCGTTGGCGAGAGGCGTTGATTGAGCATGGTGTAAAGCTTGAGCAGCAAGGCTCGGCGGCTGATTGCCAACTGATTTGATGGCCGTGATAGCGTCTTAGCTTGCTGTATGAAGTTTTAAAGGCCATATAAAAGCGATATAAAGCCGATGCAAAGCCGATGTAAAGGCAGTTTAAACCGCCATGCCGCTAAAATCGAACTTCTATCTGCTGTTCTGCCATATAAGCTTTCGCTTGTGGAATTGAGTATTCGCCAAAGTGAAAAATGCTGGCTGCCAACACCGCATCAGCGCCACCTTTTAGTACACCATCTACCAAGTGGTCAAGATTGCCAACGCCGCCTGAGGCGATTACCGGCACCTGCACGGCATCACTGATCGCGCGTGTTAGTTCAAGGTCGTAACCTTGCTTTGTGCCGTCTCCGTCCATGCTAGTTAAGAGTACTTCACCTGCGCCATATTCTGTCATTTTGACAGCCCATTCAACCGCATCGATGCCGGTCGGTTTGCGCCCGCCATGGGTAAAGATTTCCCAGCGCTTGGGCTCTGAATCGCTGCTCACACATTTCGCGTCAATCGCGATCACAATGCATTGCGAGCCAAATTTATCGGCGGCTTCTTTGACAAGCTCAGGGTTGGTGATGGCAGCGGAATTGATGCCGACCTTATCGGCACCTGCATTTAACATGGTACGAATGTCTTCAACTTTGCGAATGCCGCCGCCAACGGTTAAGGGAATAAAAATCTCACTCGCAATTTGCTCAACCATATGCACCATGGTGTCGCGGTCTTGGTGGGTGGCGGTGATGTCTAAAAAAGTGATTTCATCGGCGCCTTGTTCGTTATAGCGCTTAGCAACTTCAACGGGGTCGCCGGCGTCGCGAATATCAACAAAATTAACCCCTTTCACGACACGCCCTGCATCAACATCAAGGCAGGGAATAATGCGTTTAGCGAGAGCCATATAAAGTCCTTAGTTACCTTGCCACTGCAGGAAGTTGCGTAAGAAGCGAAGCCCAGCAAGGTGGGATTTTTCAGGGTGAAACTGTGCAGCAACTAAATTGTCGCGGGCAAAGGTGGCGGCAAAATATTGGCCATAGTCACATCGCCCAATCACCTCGTTAGGATCTGACATATCGACAAAATAGGAATGTACAAAGTAGAAGCGCGCATCATCTTTAATGCCGTGCCAAACGGGATGGTCGGTCAGCTGTTTCACATTGTTCCAGCCCATATGCGGTACTTTTAAATGATCATGCTGGCCGGCTTGATATTGACTGCCAGCAAATAAGCGAACCTTGGCGGGAAACATGTCAAGGCAGTCAACCCCGCCGTTTTCTTCGCTGTGACTCATCAGTGCCTGCATGCCCACGCATACTCCTAATATGGGTTGCTTTTGTGCAATCACTTGACTAACCGTTTGATCAAGCTGCAAGCGTTTAATCTCGGCCATACAGTCACGAATAGCGCCGACGCCTGGAAAAATCACATGATCTGCCGACAAAATCTCATCGGCCTTAGCGGTGATTAATACCTGTGCATCGGGGGCTTCATGCTCAACGGCTGAAGCAACCGAGTGTAAATTACCCATGCCATAATCAATAATGGCAACGCTTTGCAGCATTATAAAACGCCCTTGGTTGAAGGCATTTGATCCAGTGCCCGCTGGTCAAAACTCAGTGCCATGCGCAAAGCGCGACCAAAGGCTTTGAAGATGGTTTCGGCTTGGTGGTGAGTATTAACCCCACGTAAATTATCAATATGCAAGGTTGTGCCGGCGTGGTTAACAAAGCCCTGAAAAAACTCAATAAACAGGTCAACATCAAAACCACCGACGCTGCCGCGCGTAAAGTCGCAGTGCCACTCAAGGCCCGGACGACCAGAAAAATCAATCACCACGCGCGACAAGGCTTCATCCAGCGGCACATAGGCATGACCGTAACGCACAATACCTTTTTTATCGCCTACGGCCTGCTTAAACGCCATGCCTAGGGTAATGCCGATATCCTCAACCGTGTGGTGGTCGTCAATATGCGTGTCGCCATTGGCCTTAATATCGAGATCAATCAAACCATGACGTGCAATTTGGTCCAGCATATGCTCTAAAAACGGTACCCCAGTATCAAACACCGCGTTGCCGCTGCCGTCTAAATTGATGCTGGCTGTAATTTGGGTTTCTAAGGTGTCACGATTCACCGTGGCAGTACGTGCACTCATGCTGGGCTCCGTCATTAAATCAAGCGGGTATTATAGAGCAAAGCGTAGGCAGGCTCTAGCCTGTCATTGTATAATGCTGATTTTGTCGATAGCAGATATGGATCAAGTCGAGTGTGTGGTAGTGGGTGGTGGTGTGGTTGGCTTAACCGCTGCCCGCGCGCTGTCGCAGCATGCTGAAGTGTTTGTGCTTGAGCAAGGGGTGACGGCTGGCCAAGGGGTATCGGCACGCAACTCTGGGGTAATCCACGCCGGCATCTATTACCCCAAAGATTGGCTTAAAACCCAGCTTTGTCTCGCCGGGCGCCGCCTGTTGTATCAGTATTTACAGGCGAAACAACTGCCGCACAAAAAGCTCGGCAAGCTGATCGTCGCCAATCAATCTCAGCAGCCAGCGCTGCGTCGATTAGCGCAGCAGGCCCAGCACAACGGGGTAGAGGGGCTGCAGTTACTGGATAGCACCCAACTGCGTAATCGTGAACCTCAGCTGCACGCAGATAGCGCCTTGTTCTCGCCAGAGTCTGGTATTGTCGATGTGCCTGCTTTATTGCTAGCACTGCAGGCCGAGCTTGCACAAGCTGGCTGCCAGCTGTTATACAATCAGCAGCTGTCGTCTTTAAGCCCAGAGCCAGGCGGCGGTTTCTGTTTAACTGTGAATGCAGGCTGTGATGATGCCTATCAGGTATTTGCTCAGCGCGTGGTGTTGGCCACCGGTTTGGATCCTCTGCCAGATGGGCTGCAGCAATTGAAGCCGCTGGTGCCGCGCTTTTGGGCCAAAGGGCATTATTTTCGCTATCAGGCGGCTGCGCCGTTTGGTCATTTAATCTACCCCATGCCTGAGCCGCAGGGCCTCGGTGTGCATAGCACGCTCGATATGGCCGGGCAGCTGCGATTTGGCCCCGATGTGCAGTATGTGCCAGTGGTGGCAAAGCCCGACTATGCTTTTGAGGCGGATGCGCATGCACGCTTTGTTGCGGCTATCAAACGCTATTACCCGGCCTTAGCCGCTGATAAACTTGTGCCCGACTTTGTCGGCATTCGGCCAAAATTATCCGGCCCTGATGCGCCTGCTGAAGATTTTGCCGTGCTCACGCAGCGCCAGCATGGTTTGGCGGGGCTTGTTTGTCTGGCGGGTATAGAGTCGCCGGGTTTAACTGCCAGTTTTGCGCTGGCGCAATTGATTGCAGAGACACTGTATGCAGACCAGTTTTAGTGCGCGCGTATTAGCTTGGTATGACCAGCACGGACGCAAAGATTTGCCCTGGCAGCAGGCGATCACCCCCTACCGGGTATGGTTGTCAGAAATCATGTTGCAGCAAACCCAAGTGACGACGGTGATCGATTATTTTACGCGCTTCACTGCACGCTTTCCCACCGTGCAAGATTTAGCCAATGCTGATTTAGAGCAAGTGTTAGCGCTGTGGGCAGGGCTTGGCTACTATAGCCGCGCCAAAAATCTGCATCGTGCAGCGATCATGGTTTGCCAGGAATTTGCCGGTGAATTCCCCTCAGAACAGGCTGAGCTAGAGCGGCTGCCAGGTGTTGGCCGTTCGACTGCGGCGGCGATTCGCTCGCTGGCGTTTCAGCAGCCAGCGGCTATTCTGGATGGCAATGTAAAACGTGTATTGGCGCGCCATCAGGGCATAGCCGGTTGGCCAGGCCAGACACAAACCTTGAAAGCGCTGTGGCAGGCTGCCGAAAGCCTAACGCCAAGCTCGCGCAGCCGGGCTTACACGCAAGTGATGATGGATTTAGGGGCAACCGTTTGCACGCGCAGCCGCCCGAAATGTGCCCTGTGTCCGGTACAGCATGACTGCATCGCTCTGGCAGACGATGTCATTGACCAACTGCCCGGTAAAAAGCCGAAAAAAACCCTGCCGGTCAAAACTACGCAAATGCTGTATATCGAATACCAATCGGCACTATGGTTAGAGC
>JABSRR010000076.1 GCA_013215025.1 Pseudomonadales bacterium | reverse complement strand
GCCTATGCGTTGCCGCATCAGCAAAAAATTGTCAGCTGCGAAGTAGCTGTTGGCACATTGGCTATCGATGCGGTTAAACAATCTGGTATCGAACGATTTTTTGAACAAAGCACATTTGATTTTGATAGCGCTAAAATGGGCATATTTGGCAAAGCTATCAAACCAAAAACCCATATCATGCAAGCGGGCGAACGCATAGAAATTTATCGACCGTTAAAATCTGACCCCAAAGCCAGCCGCAAGGCACGTGCAGACAAGGCTAAGGCTAAACGCAGCGGCGAATAGAATTTAGCCTGAACCAGCAAATATCAAGCTTAGAAAAATACGCAGACATAAAAAAACCGGCGTAAACGCCGGTTAAATGCCACATTCCATCCAGAATGTGCGGGATATACATTAGGGGACGCATATCCCGATTGCCACTATCAAGTATTAGACGTTGCTAATGCAGAAAAGTATCACTTTTTCTAGCAATATTCCTTACACCGGTTGCTTTTGGCAACAAGCGCACATCGATTTTACAGACCTACCGACTCGAGGACTCTCGCGTACTGGAGTATCGAATAACTGTTGTTATTAATAACTGCTTTTATTAAAGGTGAGAATCTTTAGGGAGAGAACGGCTGTCAAAGTCGGGCGCAAAAATAGACTTAAGAATAAGCTAAAAAGGGCTAAAAATCGGACAGGAAATAGGCTCAGGCGCTAAAAGCAGGCACATATCACCAATAGTCGAGCTCGATTTCTGTGGTCGGCGTCTTCTCTACCGAGGTCAGTGTTTGCCCAGAAAAAAGCAAGGTCACCCGCCTGGTCTCATAAAGGCCTTTGCCGGTACGAAAGCTGTAAAAATAATCCCAGCGGTCTGGATGAAAACTGTCTTCTATCAAAGGGCTACCCAGCAAATATTTCACCTGCGCGCGCGTCATGCCTAGCTCAACCTCAGCCAGTTTATCATCGTCAACAATATTCCCCTGCTCCACATCGATTCGATACACCCAGGGAAAGTGAGAGGTACTGCAGGCACTGAGCTGCAGTAGGCCAAAAAGTAAAATTGTTTTGGCAATAGTTGGCAGACGATTGATGCTGGTCATAACTTGCTTTAACATACCGATTATCAAACGCGCTATAATAGCTTAAATACACTGGCGAATCGACGCCGGGATAAATGAAAGGACTGAAAATGTCGAACGAAAACCAAGAGCTTCGTAAAGCCGGGTTAAAAGTCACGCTACCGCGAGTCAAAATCCTGCAAATTCTTGATACTAGCAGTGAAGATGGTCGACATATGAGTGCCGAGGATGTGTATAAAACCTTACTCGACCACGGTGAAGACGTGGGTCTAGCGACGGTATATCGCGTGTTAACCCAATTTGAAACCGCTGGTTTGGTTGAACGGCATAATTTCGAAGGCGGTCATAGTGTGTTTGAATTAGCCAAAGAAGAGCACCACGACCACATGGTTTGTACCGAAACCGGCAAGGTTATTGAATTTATTGCTCCCGAAATTGAGCGCTTACAGCATGAAATTGCTGAGCGTCATGGTTATGAGCTGGTTGATCACTCACTGGTACTTTACGTCAAACCTAAAAGCTAATGTCGGCTGAAGAAAATGCGGCATTTGCTGCACTTAGCCAGCATGTACAAGCTGTCATTAGCAACCTTAAGCACTGCGCTTTGCTTGGTATTCAGGTGCTGGACACCGCACCTGGCATACTCACTCTAGAACTTCCCTACGACGTCAAAATCATTGGCAACCCCGACAATCAGGTTGTTCATGGGGGTGCCCTGACAACATTGATGGATACTGCCTGCGGCTTTGCCGCCGTGTTAGCCTGCAGCGAGCCAACCATTGCACCAACGCTCGACTTACGCATTGACTATATGCGCGCCGCCACACCCGGGCTTGCCGTGATTGGCAAAGCTGAGGCTTATCGCGTCACGCCAACGGTGATTTTCGCCCGCGGCACGGCTTTCCATGCAGAGCATGAAGCGCAGCCAATTGCCCACTGTACCGCCAGCTTTATGCGCCTGCAGTCTAACACTGAGAGCCGCGCATGATCGAACAAATCAAGCAGGCACGGGAAGCTCAGCAGATTGACCAATTGATTGATCAAGTACCCTACGCCGTATTGATTGGCATGCAGGCTTGGTATGTCGGTGACAGTTTATTATTTAAGTTACCGGCGAATGAAAATAATATCGGCAACCCGACTCTACCGGCAATACATGGTGGCTGTATTGGCGGCTTCATGGAATTAGCCGCCTGCTTTCATGTATTCGCTAGCATTGACTGCGAGCGCATCCCTAAAGTCATAGATTTCTCTCTCGACTATCTGCGCCCAGGTCGTTTTCGCGACAGCTTTAGCCGCTGCCATGTTGTGCGTCAGGGGCGCAATGTTGTCAATGTGTCGATCACTGCCTGGCAAAGTTCAGAGCAAGAACCGATTGCCACTGCGCGTGCACACTTTCTGCTATAAGCTTCTTATACTCATTTTTTTTTGAAATTATTTTTTTTATCGTTATTCAATTTAACGAGTTGCTGTCGTCCGCTAACAAGCTAGCTACAATAATATATATAAGCGCTACGAAGATTTGCTATGTCGAAATTTGTTTTTGCCTACCACGGCGGCAGTCACTACAGCAACGCCTCTGAGTATGACCGCATAATGCATGCCTGGCAGCAGTGGCTGCAGGCTATGGGCCCTGCTGTGGTCGACGGTGGCAACCCGGTTGGACTGTCGAGCACGGTGCGCGCTGACGGTACGATTATGCATTCTGGCGGCCTTAATCCGATCAGCGGCTACAGCTTGATCGAAGCTGACAGTATTGATGAAGCTTTAGAATTAGCGAGAGCCTGCCCAATTTTATTGAATGGCGGCAGTATAGAGGTGGCACAGGCCATGCAGATGACGCCGCTGCAGCTTTCAGCCATGCAAATGTAACTTAACAAACGCGATTATCGCAAGATCTGCAAATTGCGTTGTCGATTTAGGGCCACGGCCCGACGAGAGGCCTGATCATTCAGGCTACTGACAGACAGCCCCTCTGGGGCTGTTTGTTTTTATGCATCAGATTCATTCTGTTCGCGATACTGACTGAGCTGCTTTCTTAGGGGCTTAGGTATATTCTCGATGCGTAAACTGCCTACCTCGGGCTGATAAATAATATCCTGACCTAAACGCTCAGAGCTAAAATTGATACTCAAGGAATTATCTCGCCCAAAGTAACGCATATAGCGTTTTAAGACTGCTCGATCAGTATGCACCTCTGGCTTTCGCTGCTGCTGATGTGCCTGTATATAGTCAGCAAACTTATCAGGGGCTTGCTCATCCAATTGACCAGATATCTCCTGTAGCTGAACCGGCAAGCCTAACTTATCTTGCTCAACACAGTAATTGATCACCTGTGTTTTGGCATTCGATTGTTGATCAGCATCCAAGGTTTCGGTGAAGCGATCCACCAGCGTGATAAATTCGGTAGTCTCGGCGGTAATATCAATTCCTTCTTTGAACTGACTAAAACGCAACCACGCCTCGGTCAAATCTTTTGCACCGCGACTAGCCAGCTGGGTAAGGTATTTTGGCGAGGACTGTTCAATGTCTTGCAAATGCAGGCGCCAGGCAAAACTAAGCTTGCCACTGTCTATCACATCGATCTCCGTTGGCACTAAATCACCATTCAACTGCTGCATGCTTTTCATAGGCAGTACCAAGGCATAAGCGTAATGCTGCTCCAAGATACTCTCGTGGGCAAACATCACACAGCAGTCAAATGGGGTGTCGGACTCAGCCAGTGTAGCGTGTAAATCACCGCTGAGCTTTGTCGCCAAACTGACAAAATCAAATTGCTGTGCACGCCAGTTACTGATCAAGCCTGATAACTGCTTATGCTCTGCGTCAGGATCAAAATAACCAAAGCGTTTTTGTGCACTGGCATTGAATAAGGATTTCGCCTGCTCAAACAATGATAAACTGCCGCCATCGGTGTCCATAGACGCTGGCGGCGCCTTAACACTTATTTCGCCAGCATAATCACTACGGCGAAAGCGGAAAATTGCGATGTCCAGTAAGGCCATATGTCTACTCTCTGATATCTGAGCCGCATATTGTACTCAGTGGATTTTCTGGCACAATCAAAGCATGCAGAATCTTGACCATAACCCCTTAAAGCCGGCGATTTTATATATCATTCGTCATGCCAGCTCTAAGCTAGCGATCCATGAGCTGTTAAGCGAGCTAAAGCGCACCAGCCATCTGCCTCGCCTGCATCATAACCAACAGCTCGCCTTGTTCAGACTCAACTGGATGATGATGAATGCACTGTATCAACTTCAGCTCGATTTTCTCGACGATGGCTTGCTGCTAAACATCAGCACCTTAGATATTTATTTAGAGAGCCTTCCCGACACGCAACGTTCGGCTACGCAGCAAGCCATAAGCCAACAGGCATTACGTAACTATTATCTCGACTGGCAGAATTTTTCTGAAACCACCTTAGAAGAAGTACAAGCCATTCTTGACGGTGTTTGGCAAGATTATATCTCAACCGACCAGCAGGCTATGGCTTATCAAACATTGGGGCTTGAGCCTACTAAGGATAGCCGTCTTATTCGTATCACCTACCGCAAACTCGCAAATCAATATCACCCAGATAAAGGTGGTGATCCTGATCGCTTCATGGCCATTCGTGAAGCCTATGAGGTGTTAAAAAAAGCCCATGCCAGTTAACTACGCCATAGCTCAGCCGCGGTGACGTGACAGCTCCGCTGATACAGCCATTAGACCGCTAAAAAACCGCTTGATTGCTAAGATTAGGTTTTGGCGTTATTTTTTTATAATTCACACAATAAACGCGCTTACCTACATCAAGTAACTGTGACGAACTGTGAGTAACTTTATATGAACATTGCTCAGACTTTACGCAACCCGCTATACCATAATGGCCTCGCCCTAGGCGGCGGCTCTGCCCTAGGTGTAGCCCATATTGGCGTATTACGCGCTATTGAGCAGCAGCAAGTCCCTCTGCACTGCATCGCTGGCACCAGTATTGGCGCCTTAGTTGCCGCATTCTATGCGTTTGGTAAAAGCCTCGCTGAAATTGAAGCCGTCGGCTTAGACATGAGCTGGCAAGATGTTAGGCGGCTCAAGCCCTCGAAATTGAGCCTGTTCGACAACCATAAGCTGGGGCAGTTAGTGACAGAGCACTTGGGTGAGGTAAATATCGAAGATGCTAAAATACCCTTAGCCATTGTAGCCGCCGATATCGCCACCGGCCGCACGGTGATTTTGCGCAGCGGGCCAGTTGCTGACGCGATAATGGCCAGCACCTGCTTGCCCGGCTTGTTTAAACCGGTTCAGATTGGCGACAATTTATTGGTAGATGGCGGTATTGTTGAGAATGTTCCGATTTCAGCACTGCTTGAGCTTGGCGCCAATAGCTTACTCGCGGTGGATTTAAGCGCCCAGTCAAACTACCGCGCGCCAAATGATATCTTTGATGTCATGTCGAACGCGATCGCCATTGCGATTAACAATAATACCGAAAATCATACACGCCAGGCCGACCTGTGCATAAGGCCAAATCTGTCCGCACACAATAGCGTCGATACCAACCCGGAAGAATTAGCCGCGATGGTTGAGATTGGCTATCAGGATGCACGCCTACAGTTATTAAAAACGGTGCGATTCAAGCAGTGGTTCAGCCTTCTATGCCGCCAGTGCTGGCGCAAGATCAGTCGCGCGGGCCAACACAGATCAGCTGAAGTTATTATTCACTAGATTCGGTTTACTGGGCGTTTCAATCCAGCTCATTAAATCTTCCGGCACAAATTTTCGTAAGGCGCTTAGCCCTTCCTCGAGTTGCGCACTCATCAAATTGAGAATACGATTGGCATGATTAAATACCTCAGAGCCATTAGGGCATTGCTGCTCTGGGTTTTGCATCGGACTCACGAGAGAGATAAAGTTTAACACTTCCTCACTCATCGCTAGCTGTGCTGATACAGCCTGCATTTTTTTATAAAACTCAAATGGCAAGGTATTAAACGACTCTTCGCGTTTTTGCCAGGTGTGAAAAACAGCTTTAATCTCATCAGCGATTAACATGCGCTCTTGCTCATCAATACTGTCCCGGGCACAAAACGCACAGGCATAGCCGCGCAGCCGCGCAATGGTCTCCATTGCTTCAGCATGATATTTCAAAATAAAGCGAGCGATAACCGCCTTGTCGTTATTACTGACCAAGCCTGGGTCAGCTTGCAAAGCTAGCTGCCAGATATGGTTTTGAATGGTATTTAGCAGCTCACAATGCTCATAAAAATTGCTTAACTGCGGGTGGCGCTGCCAGTGTTCTTTGATGGCTTTCCATTTATCGTGAATATCTGCAAATGCCTGTGCAGACTGCAGCAACTGAAGACTTTCTTTATCGGTTTGAATTGCTAGAAAATAAAGATTGATATCGCGGGCATGTTTCTCAACAATTTTGGCAAAAAACTCATCGCCGCCCAATAGCGCAGTGCTGGCGCCGCGATGCGCGCGAATATCTGAGCACATCAGATACAGCTGTCTGATCATATCAATTGTGGCATGCCATTGTTTTAATGACTGGTGACTGCGCGCAATCGATAATCTACTCATAAATTTACCTGTGTGAACCAAAAAAGGGCACGGTGATTATGACGCACCGTGCCAAGCCTGCTATGAAAGTCTTAGAATTTCAGCTCAGTCCAAAGCCATAGTTTATCGGTATCAACTTTACCTGCCGCATCGTCGCCGGCACTATAAGCAGCGTATTTAAAGCCCACTAAGTAGTTTTTACCAATTGGCTTAACCGCGACGAAGTCAATCTCGCTACCCAGATCATCAACCGTGTCCGTCGACTCATCTGCACTGAAATCATGATAGGTTGCAGCAAGTTTTATGCCAGCAAGCTTTCCGGATACAGTAAAGTAGGTATCTTGCAGACCCTCATTAGGCGTCGCCAAGAACTGGTCGGCAAAGCCGGCAAATTTATGCCCTGTGGCATACGGTGTACTGAAGCCGAATTGGGCATCATCACTGCCTAGTTGCTCATAGCCTAAAGTTAGGTTAATACCGCTAAAGCCAAGGCCAAATTCTGCCAATAAATAATCAGCATCAAAATCGTCGCCAACTTCCTGCTCTTTGGTTTGCGAGGCATACTCAGCAGCATACTTAAACGTAATATCGTCACCGGTGCTGCCAGCAAAACGAATACCGTAAGTTGATAGCGCATCATCTAGGCCATTATCAGGGTCAATGATATAGGTATAGCCGCTTACTTTACCCACTGGCGTTTGATAGGATAAATTGACAAAGTGATCTTCAGTTTTCACCTCGCCGCCTAACGGTGTATAGCGACTGTTTATGTAGGTATAGTCAATTTTGAATTTATCAATTGGCGTGACCATAAAGCGCGCCGCATCAAAGGTTTGACGGTTATTACGCCAAGCCACGTGGCCA
>JABSRR010000075.1 GCA_013215025.1 Pseudomonadales bacterium | reverse complement strand
TGCTAACTCGGCGATCATTGGACCAACCGACTCAGTGGTTAAAAATGGGAACGGAAAACCGCAGCGCATCACTTCTTCAACAAAAATGAACTGCTCAATTTCGGTTAAGCCCGAGCCACCTAACTCTTTCGGCCAGCCAAGACCAACTTTGCCGTCTTGTCCTAATTTTTCCATGGCCTGCCAAAATAATGGGCCACCACCTTCGCCAACGGTTTTACTGACTTCATCACGCAGCTCTGGCGTCATTAATTCGTCAAAATAGGCGCGTAAATCTTGACGCAGCGCCTCTTGCTCCGGTGTAAATTCAATTTTCATTGGATTTCCTCGTGTTTGATACGCTATGGGCTTAGCGCTCATTATTATTGATCGGCGCACAGTCTAATGCATGCGCTGCACAAAATCATAAATGCAAGATGAAATAATGGATAAGTTTAGCGCCCGCAACAATAGCAAATGCGGTCAAGCTGATTGTCTTTTTCGCACAATGTTTGAGACTTATTATTCAGCTGTAAGCTAGGCTTTGAATTGAGCTTTATGCTGGGCTTTTTATTGAGCATTTATTTCGAAATAGATCAGCCACTGGCGAAAAAATCAGGCTTCACTAGCGATAAGGGTTAGGCAGACCNTCAGGACGACGCTTAAAGCGTCGATGCACCCAAAAGTATTGATCTGTAGAACTATTAATGGCTTGCTCAAGCGCAAGATTAATCAACTCGGCGTTGCGCTGATCATCATCACCCAAGGGCTGTTCGGTGAAGGGGTCGAAAATTTCAATCGTATAACGGCTTTGACCAATCCCTGCAGCACTGTGACGCGAGTGCTTAACCATTAGGGGTTTGGCATTGGTCATCTTTAGCAAACGACCCAAAGTAGCCAACGTTGCCACCGGCTGACCAAATAAGGGCGCGTAAACCGAATTCTTACGGCCAAAATCCTGATCGCAGGCATACCAAATCACATGCTGCTGTTTAAGATGTTTGAGCAGCCGACGCATTTCAGATTTTTCCAGCACATGCTGATATCGGCGCAAACGTGCCCGCTTTAGGCAATAATCTATTGCGGCATTGGTTTGGGTTTTATACATGGTATCGATCGGGTAGGTTTGCGCGAGTGCGCGACCGCAAAAATCTAAGGTAGTGAAATGAATACCCAACAAAATCACCCCACGCCCCTCAGCCTTGGCCGCATCCAGTAACTCTAGGCCTTGATAATCACAGCGCGACAGCACCTGTTTATCACTTGCCCACCAGCTATACAAAGCCTCCATGGCGCCGATACCGGTATTCATCAACACCCGCTCGGTTAACTCAGCACGCTCAGGCTCAGGCATATCGGGATAACACATGGATAAATTCACGCCTACTACATGGCGGCGCATGCGCAAAAATAAGCGCGCCACCCAGCCCAGCAACTGAGCCAGACGCATCATCAGCGGATACGGTAAGAAGCTAACTATACGAATCAGCGCCAACAGCAGCCAAGTAGGCAGATAGGAAATATGAAACGGATTAGTCGATTTTTTTCGTTTAGCCATTTTTTTCGTTTAGCCAGAAAGAACCATGCTCAGCTATAAAACAGTCAAATTATGCTGTGCCCAAGCTCGGCTTTTGGCGCCGCTGTGAACACATGAGTCGACACATACGTCGACGCAGTAAAACGCCAAGGAGCTTAAAGCTTTACAGAAAATTAGCAAGTCACAACCGGGCAAATCAAGCGGCAAAAAGCCCTATTGCCGCTAAATCTGCCCATTAGCTCAAAAACGACGAAAGCACGGCTTAGGTCTTAAAATCTAGCGCTTACGCTGCAGCAGCAACACAGCCTAAACAGCACCTTGAAAGCTGATCGCCGAGCTGACATAAAGCTGCAATCAAGCTGCCATAAAAAAGCGCACCAATTGTGATCTTATTTAGTGCACAACGGGTATTTTACCGCTTTTACAAGCGGTTATATGCACACAATAAAGAATAATTATAATATATAAAACAGTAACTTAAATAATTTATAAAATAGTTGGCATATATAATGCTTTACGCAAAATATATTAGCTAATTAAAGCGCTTGCTGGAATTTTTCTCGCTTCTCACAAGTCATTGTATCGCCATTGACTGTTAAAAAGCAGCCCGTGAGCAAAAAACTGGAAAGGCATCTATGCAGAAAAAAGAGTTAGTCATTGTTGGTAACGGTCCTGTGGCACATAAGTTCATTGAGACCATGATAGCATCCCCGGCCTACCAACAATATGCCATCACCGTTATCGGTGAAGAGCCAAATCCGGCCTATAACCGCGTGTATTTAACTGCCTGGTTTGAGTCTAGAAGTATCGACAGCATTGCCATGGGTACAGATGCCTTCTATGCAGAGCATCAGATCAACTGTGTTTGCGATGAGCAAATTACTGAAATCGACCGCGCACAACAGCAAGTTTTAGCCGCCTCGGGCAATCGCTATGCCTATGATGTGCTGGTCTTAGCGACTGGCTCATACCCCTTTGTGCCTCCCGTCAGCGGACATGACCGCGACAACACCTTTGTTTATCGCACCATTGAAGACCTCGCTGATATGACCGCCGCTGCCGAATCAGCAAAAATTGGTACTGTCGTTGGCGGCGGCCTTCTCGGCTTAGAAGCGGCAAAAGCGCTGCACGACTTGGGTCTTGAAACACATGTCGTTGAATTCGCGCCGCGCCTGATGGCGGTGCAGGTAGATGACGGCGGCGGCGCAGTATTGCGCGAGAAAATCGAAGCGCTTGGGGTTGGCGTACATACGCAGAAAAACACCCAACAAATTGTCGATGGTGAACACGCACAGCACCGCATGGAATTTGCCGACGGAGAATCGCTGGAAACCGACATGATTGTGTTCTCGGCCGGCATTCGCCCGCAAGATGCCTTAGCGCGTCAATCTGAGCTCGAAATCGGCGAGCGCGGCGGCATTGTGATCAATAATGTTTGCCAAACCTCTGACCCTAACATATACGCGATTGGCGAGTGTGCGCTGTGGAATGGCCGCACCTTTGGTCTGATTGCGCCCTGTAATCAGATGGCGGTCATTGCCGCCGAGCAAATCTCGGGTGACGGTGATACCGAATTCACCGGCTTTGACATGAGCACCAAGTTAAAATTAATGGGTGTCGACGTTGGCTCAATTGGTGATGCGCATGCCAATACACCTGGCGCGAAAGTTTATACCTATCTTGACCAGCCATCAGAAGTGTATAAGAAAATTGTAGTTAGCCCAGATAATCAAAAACTGCTTGGTGCCGTGCTGGTTGGCGACACATCTGACTACGATGCCCTATTGCAATACGCCTTAAACGGTATCGACCTGCCCGAGCATCCTGACACATTGATCTTGCCTTCACGTGATGGCTCAGGCGGCGCCGCTCTAGGGGTTGATATGCTGCCCGACAGCGCTGTGATTTGCTCCTGTAATAATGTAAGCAAAGGTGATATCAACGCCGCGGTTCAAGCCGGCAACTGCACCATTGGCGATATAAAAGCTTGCACTGGCGCTGCGACCAGCTGTGGTGGCTGTGCAGCACTTGCAACGCAGGTGATGAATGCCGAGATGGAAAATTTAGGCATGGAGGTGAATACCGACCTGTGTGAACATTTTCCCTATACTCGCCAAGAAATCTTCCACCTTATCCGCGTCGAAAAAATTAAATCGTTTGCCGAGCTGATTGGCAAATACGGTAAAGGCTCTGGCTGTGATATATGTCGGCCAACGGTCGGGTCTATTTTAGCCTCCTGCTGGAACGATTATATATTAGAAGATCAACACCAAATAAACCAAGATACTAACGACTACTTTATGGGCAACATGCAAAAAGACGGCACTTACTCTATTGTGCCTCGCATGGCAGGTGGTGAAGTCACGCCCGATAAGCTGATCGTATTAGGTCAGGTGGCAAAAGAATACGATCTCTACACCAAAGTTACTGGCGGTCAACGCATTGACTTATTTGGCGCGCGTCAAGAACAGCTGCCTGAGATTTGGAAAAAACTGATTGATGCAGGTTTTGAAACCGGTCACGCCTATGGTAAATCGGTTAGAACCGTAAAATCCTGTGTGGGCTCTACTTGGTGCCGCTACGGTGTTGATGACTCGGTTGGCTTTGCGATTGAGATTGAAAATCGCTACAAGGGCCTGCGCTCACCGCATAAATTAAAGTTTGCTGTCTCTGGCTGTACGCGCGAATGTGCAGAAGCGCAATCAAAAGACATCGGCGTAATTGCTACTGAAAATGGCTGGAATTTATATACCTGCGGCAACGGCGGCATGAAACCTAGGCATGCTGATCTATTTGCAGCCGACCTAGACAGAGCGACGCTGATCAAATATATCGATCGCATTTTAATGTTTTATGTACGCACGGCTGATCGGCTGCAGCGCACCTCGGTCTGGTTTGAGAATCTTGAAGGCGGGCTCGACTATCTGCGCGATGTGGTTATTGAAGACAAGTTAGGCATTTGTGCAGAGCTTGAAGAAGATATGCAACGCGTTGTGGATAGCTATCAATGCGAATGGAAAACCACCATCGAAGATCCTGAGAAAGTGAAACGATTTGATCATTTTGTTAACTCAGACCTGAGCGACGACAATGTGGTATTTGTTAAAGAGCGTGGTCAAATCCGCCCCGCAACTGACGTTGAAAAACAAACCTTAATTGCAAGCGCATCCTAAGGAGAAAACTATGGCATGGTCAGATATTTGTAACAAACGAGATGTGCTGTTAGGCGGTGGCCGATGTGCACTGGTTAAGGGTCATCAAGTTGCCATCTTCCGCCTTACAAAGCATGGCGAAGAGAAAATCTTTGCGGTTGACAACTTTGACCCTTTTAGCAAAGCCAATGTGTTATCACGCGGCATTGCAGGCTGTCTAAATGGTGCCGACATCATCGCATCGCCAATTTATAAACAGCATTTTGATCTAACTACAGGTCAGTGCTTAGAAGATGAGTCTGTCAGCATTAAAACCTGGCCGGTTCGGCTTGAGGGCGATCGTATTCAGATTAATTGCTGATAGAAAGTTTGCCTCTGCTTGTGGGGCATTAAAGTACGAAAGTACTTTGTTCAATAGCTAACACATTGAATAACCTCCAGGTGTTTTTATGTGCCCCCTCACTTTAGCTATTGAGCAAATTATTTTTTAACCGCAAAGTTTTGACACTGGTTAAAACTTTGCTTTGGAATGCATATGCTATTTGGGCGTAAAAATAAAAATCCAATTATCATAAACAACAAAGGCCAGGTCGACTGGAAATACACCACCTGTGGCTACTGCTCTGTTGGCTGCTCAATAGAAGTGGGCCTCGACAGTGAAGGTACGCCAGTGACCACACGTGGCGTTGGCGGCGCCGACGTTAACCGCGGCAAGCTATGCGTAAAAGGCTTAACCGAGGCTGGCATTTTTGCCGGTAACGGCCGCGGCATCGCACCTAAAATTCGCGCATCGATCGATGACGACTATGAAAATACCGATTGGGACACGGCGCTCGATAAAGTCGCTGAAGAATTCAAGCGTATTCAAGAAAAATACGGCATGGACAGCATCGGCATTGTCTCTACTGGGCAATTATTTACCGAAGAATTTTACACCTTAGGTAAATTAGTGCGCGGCTTAATCGGCACCAATAACTATGACGGTAACACCACACTGTGTATGGCGTCTGCGGTATCGGGCTATAAGCGTTCATTTGGCTCAGACGGCCCGCCCGGCTGCTATGAAGACTTCGAGCACACCGAATGCTTAATGGCGTTTGGCTCTAACCTACCCGAGCAACACCCAATTATTTACTGGCGCTTAAAAGAGGCGCTAGAAAATCGCGAAAAACAGGGCAAACCCAAATTTCCGGTGGTTGTGATTGACCCGCGTAAAACCATGATGGGCCAGATGGCTGATTACTATCTGCCTATTTTACCGGGTACGGATCTTGTTTTATTAAACAGCTTCGCACACGTTATTTTAGACGAGGGCCTAGAAGATACTGCCTATATAGAGCAGCACACTAACGGTATTGAAGAATTTCGTGAATTAGTGAAAGAATACTCACCGGAAGATGCCTCGGTAATCTGCGGCATTGAGCCTGACAC
>JABSRR010000074.1 GCA_013215025.1 Pseudomonadales bacterium | reverse complement strand
GAACGAGGCGTTGGTGAAACACTGGCTTGTGGTACAGGCGCCTGTGCAGCCGTGGTTCACGGCATTCAGCTAGGTCAACTCGATTCTAAGGTAAAGGTTGATTTACCTGGCGGGCAGCTTATGATTGAGTGGCAACAAGGCCAGTCAGTTCAGTTGATTGGTCCGGCTGAAACTGTCTTCGAAGGGAAAATAAAACTCTAATGTCTATACTTGAGCAGCAGCAAATCACCGCCGAGCAGGTCAGTGATTATTTGCTTGAAAACCCGAGCTTTTTTCTTAATCGTCCGCATTTGCTTGCCGATATTGCCTTACCTCACGACAGCGGAAATGCGGTCTCTTTATTGGAGCGTCAAGTCAGTATTTTGCGCGAAAGAAATATTGAAACGCGCAAGCGTTTAAGCGAAATGTTAGAGCAAGGCCAGCGCAATGATGGCCTGTTTGAGCAAACTCAGCGACTTACGCTGCAGCTGCTGGAAACCAATAATATCAACCGTTTGATGGCGCAGCTGCATAGCTTTTGTATCGACCAATTTCAAGTGGATGCCGTGTGCCTTACCTTGGTTGCGAATGATCTTACTCATAAAGTTAATCAATGCCAGGTCTTGGCAGAAAACGAAATCAAGCAGGTATTGCCGGGTTTATTACAGCAAACCAAGGGCATGTCAGGAAGCTTTAGGCAAGAAGAGTTGGCCTTATTGTTTGCCGGCAATACAGACATTGCCTCAGCTATTGTGATGCCAATTGTGAGTCAAAAGCAGGCGATAGGCTTTTTATCCTTAGGTTCAGATGATGCGGCCTATTTTTCACATGCGATGGATAGCTTGTTTTTATCGTTTATTGTGAATATTTTAGCTGTGCAAATTCCCAAATATCTCAGGTAGTGTAATGGCGCTTACTTGGTCGGTTGCGATTGAAAATTATCTTAACTACATAAGATTTGAAAAGCAGCTAGCTGAGCATACGGTTAACAATTATCGGCGTGACTTAGACCAAGCCGTGAGTTTTTTTACGGTCGACAGTCCCGCTGAGCTCAGCGACTATGCGGTCAGAGATTGGCTGCATGCAATGCGGCGCAAAGGTGTTGCCAGAAAAACCATTCAAAGAAAGCTGTCAGCGCTAAGAAATTTTTTTCGCTATCATGTAGATCGGCAGCTGTTACAGGATAACCCTGTCATTGCGGTCAAGCCACCCAAGTCTGAATCCACTCTGCCGAAGGTTCTCGATGTTGATGAAATTAATCAGCTATTAGATAGCCCAGCTGAAACCTGGCATGAGATGAGAGACTTATGCATGCTCGAGTTATTCTATTCCTCGGGGCTGCGTTTGGCAGAATTAGCCGCGCTAGACATTAACGACATGGATTTTTCTCAATCCCTAGTTAAAGTGTCGGGTAAGGGTGGCAAGGAGAGAATTGTGCCGGTCGGCGCAAAGGCCAATGATAAGTTGCAAGCTTGGTTAGGCCATCGCGAGCAATATGCCAAACCAGCTAATTCTGCGCTGTTTATTTCAGCGCTAGGTCAGCGGCTTAGTCATCGATCGATTCAAATGCGTTTAGCTCGGTTGGGTGTTAAATCGGGCGCCAGTAGAAGAATGCACCCGCATTTAATGCGACACTCTTTTGCCAGCCATATGCTGCAGTCCAGTTCGGACATTCGAGCTGTGCAAGATTTACTGGGGCATAGCGATATCAGTAGCACGCAAATCTATACCCATTTAGACTTTCAGTACCTCGCCAAGGCCTACGATCAAGCGCATCCGCGCGCAAAATCACCCAAAGATTAAACTCAACGAAATATTAAGCCGCTATTTAGCAATCACCAGTCGTAAGCTGTCGGTTACTAGCTGCATTTTTTTGAGTGCGTCTTCGCTCTCAGATTTTTTGCGAACTAAGGCGTCAATCTCATCGCTGCTGACGTTTGGATTAATACTTTGTAGCGCCTGCAGTCGACTAGTTTCCTCATCCAAGTCTAATTGCATGGCATCATGCGCAGCGCTGATTAATGCGGGCAGCTGTTGCTGGGCTTGATGCTCTGCCGCACTTATCAGCGTTTGAATGCTTTTGTTGGCTTGTTTGATTAGCGCCTGAATCGCATTGGCTGGAATTTTTTCAACCAGTTGCTGTAGTTGTTCGGCACTCAGTAAATTCGACAAATCTTTGCCTTGTAAGTTCATCAGGCAACGTATATTGCTTTGCTGTATATAACGATTTAGCTGTAGGTATTTTGGCGCCGGTGCATCAATTGAAAAGCTGGCTTCAAGTAATAAGCTGCCTGCAGGTATGCCTTTTACTTTGATGCTAACGACATTGCTGTTGCCATATTCACCTTGCAAGATAAGCTCTAAGGCTTCTTGAACAAACGGGTGCTCCCAAGTTAAATACTGTAAGTCGTCTCGCGACAAGGCAGTCTCGCGTGAAAATGTTGCGCTGAAGCCTTCTTCGCTAACATTGGCAAGGCTGCTTCGCTGGTGGTCTCCCTGACGTATACACCAAACGTGGCTATTTAACGCTTCAATCTCAATGCCAAACTGATCACAGAATTGCTCAATAAAGCTTTGTAGTTGAGCACGCTGCTCAGCGACAAGCATGTGGTCAATAATCTGCTCAGCTTCATCGTGACGGCAGCTATTCAGCTCTAACAAACGATTTCGTTGTTGCTCAACGGTATTTCGAAAATATTCTGCTTTTTGTTGGGTTTGCTGGATTAGCTGATTAATCTGCGCTTCATTATTGGCCTCAATGCATGTGTTCAACGATTCTGCGAACTCGCTAAATAGTTGAAAACCAAACGCACAGGTTTGCTCAATCGCATTGATACCCTCATGATACCAGCGCAGTAAAATAGCCTGCGCAGTATTTTGATAATAGGGTATGTGTATATGAACGTCTTGTGATTGCCCTATGCGATCAAGTCGGCCAATACGCTGCTCTAATAAGTCGGGGTTTAGCGGTAAATCAAACAAAATGAGGTGAGCGGCAAATTGAAAGTTTCTACCTTCGCTGCCGATTTCGCTACAAATTAATATTTGTGCGCCTTCTTCAGGGTCTGCGAAATAAGCTGCAGCGCGATCACGCTGAATTAGCGACATATGCTCATGGAATACGGCCGTGTTAATGCTGTGGCGAATACGTAAGTGCTCTTCAAGGGTGATAGCGGTACTAGCATTCGCGCATATTAATAAGCATTTTTGCTGTGCTAATAGATGGAGCTGCTTGAGCAGCCAGTCGACGCGCAAATCTTGCTGCAGCCATTCCTCGCCCCATANGCTCTCAATTTGACATACGGCTTGCAAACTTGCACCAGCAATAAGTTCGCTGCTGGGCAGTTCTAAGGGGTAGGATTGTAATATTCGATTTGGGAAACCTGTAACGGTATGTCGGGTGTTACGCATTAATACGCGGCCAGTGCCATGACGATCAAGAAGCGCATTGACTGAAAGCCGTTTGGCTTGCTTGTCTTGTTGCAGCTCGATATGCGAGTCTATTAAAGACAGCTCGGCTTCGGTTAATACAGATTTCAATGCCTCTGGCATGCTTGAGAAGTCATGCTCGAGTATCTGGTCTAATAACTGATTGATCTGCTGGTAATGTGTTTCTTCATCAATGAACGTATCCAAGTCGAAATAACGATTAGCATCAAGCAGCTTAAGCCGTGCGAAATGACTGGCGATGCCTGCCTGTTCAGGTGTGGCGGTCAGTAATAACAGACCATTCGTTTTCGCTGATAGGGATTCAACCAGTGAATATTCGGCTGATTGTGACTGCTCTGACCAGGCCAAATGGTGGGCTTCATCAATGACTACTAAGTCCCATGTGCATGCCAGTATCTGCTCAGTTCGTTTATCTTGCTGACTGACAAGAGACAATGGCGCTAGCACTAATTGTTGCGACTCAAACGGGTTGGCGAAGCTGGCTTCAGCTGCTTCGCAGATTTCTTGATCAAAAACTGAGAAGTGTAAATTGAAGCGCCGCAACATTTCGACCAGCCATTGATGCAGAAGGCTGTCGGGCACTAAAATTAAGATGCGTTGAGCAAAGCCGAGCGTGAGTTGTTGGTGAATAATCAGCCCGGCTTCAATAGTTTTGCCGAGCCCTACTTCATCGGCGAGCAAAACACGTGGGGAGGCACGATGTGCGACACGGTCGGCAATATACAGCTGATGCGCTAGCAACTGTACTCGTGGGCCTAATAAGCCCTGCGCCTCGGAGCTTTGCCATTGCTTAAATAGCTGTTGTGCAATTTGCCTTAATTGAAAAGCTTTAGGTGCATCACTGAGACCATTTAATAATCGCTGGCTAGGCTGGCTGAACTGAATATTATGGCTTAGCTCGGTCTCGGCGATGACTGACTTTTCAAGTGCCTGATTCTCCACTTCATACAAATATAAGCCATCATTAATGGTTAGGTTTGTAATAAGCAGAGAGTTGCCATTCAGGTCTTCAATGTGATCGCCTGCAGTATAAACAATGCGTGTAAGCGCGGCTTGATCGATTGCGTAATGGCGTTCTTCATCGGTGGCGGGAAAATAAATGCTGACACGTCTGCCTTCATAACCACATACCATGCCCAGGCCTAAGCCGGCCTCCAAGCTACTGATGTAGCGTTGGCCAATAGCAAATTCAGTCAAATCGATTCTCACTCATGGGTTAACCTCATTGGCCGCGCATTATAAAGTGATATGTTCAGCGCTAATAGTTTTATCGCAATAAGAATTATCGACCAATTGATGATAAAATAAAGTTTATACCTATCAGTGAAAATATTATGAACTGGACTGTAAAACTGGCCCGCATTGTAGATATAGATATCTATATTCATTACACCTTTTTCTTATTATTGGCATGGTTTGCCTGGCGCGGCTACGCAGTCTCAGGCAGTCTGATGGCTGCCGCCGATAATGTCACGTTTATAGTTGCCTTGTTTGGCTGTGTTGTGTTGCATGAATTTGGCCATGCGTTGACGGCAAGACGCTACGGCATTAAGACGGAGCATATTACTTTATTACCTATTGGTGGTGTTGCAGCGATGCAAGATATCCCAAAGCAGCCGCGACAAGAGATTGCTATTGCTATCGCAGGTCCGCTGGTGAATGTGGTGATTGCCTTAGTTATTGCAGCCTATCTTAAGTTAAACCCAATGGGTTTTGATAACGCGCAGCTGCTTAACGGCCAGTGGCCTTTTTTATACGAGCTATTGTTCGTGAATATATTCCTTGCGGCGTTTAACCTTGTGCCTGCTTTCCCAATGGATGGGGGGCGGGTATTACGCGGTTTACTCGCATTAAAACTGGAGCATGCTAAAGCAACGTTATGGGCCAGCAGGGTCGGTAAATTTTTTGCTGTTGCCTTTATTGCCTATGGTCTGGTCAGCAATAATTTTATGCTTGGCTTAATCGGCGTGTTTATTTTTATGGGGGCTGCGGGTGAAAACCGTTTAGTGCAGTTTAAACATCAAGTAAAAAATTTACCGATTATTCATGTGGCCAATGCGCAGTTTACCCGTTTGTCGTGGCAATCTATGTTGAGCCAAGTGGCGGTGCAAATTGATAATTTTGCTGATCAGGCAATCTACCCGATTGGCGATGAGGCCAAACTAGAATGCTTTATTAATAAGGCGCAGTTTGAAGCTTTAATTGATCAGTTCGCGCCATCGCAATATTCTTCGTTAACGCTGCATCAGGCGCTTGAGCAAACTGCTATGACTCTGGACAAGATTAAAACCGTTGATGCTCAAAGCCCAATTAACCAAGTTATTAAGGAGCTCAAACAGCAGCCTTATAAGTTAATCGCGGTGGTGCATCAAGGCAGAACGGTTGGTATCGTGACTATCCAGCGTCTACTTCAATTAGCTGAGATGTAAATCTAACCATTATTTAAAGTTTTATATTTAAATTACTTGGCATGCCGTTTGAAGCTTAGCTGTACCAGTGTCTCAAAATGATAGGTGCCGGGGAACATATCAAATAGTTGAATCGTTTCGACCTTAAATTTTGTGCCATTAGCCGTTAAATTTTTTAAATCACGTGCCAAGCTTTGCGGGTTGCAACTGATGTATATCAGATGTTTGGGTTTAAGTCGCTTTAACCAGAACGCAAGTTGCTTAAAGCCAGCACGCGGTGGGTCAATCAATAAGGTGTCGATCGCTATTTTGCCAACTCGACGGCTAAAACGTTCAAACGCATCATCATCAAATAAATTAAGCTGGCAATAATCGGCTTGCTGCGATGCGCATATGTCAACCATGATGCGCTGGCAGGGGTGATGATCGACATATTGCTGCGATAAATTGCCTTGCCCAGAAAATAAATCCAGCAGTGATTCGCAGCCTAGTTGCTGCAAGATAGTAAATGTAGAGGCAACTAAATGCTGGTTAACTGCTTGGTTTACTTGCGAGAAGCCGCCCGCTGCGTAGGCTTGATTCCATTCAATTTGCACCGCATCATCTTGCCAATAAAGCTCTACGTGACCACTGTCTGAATCCTGCTCTAGCCAGCTCTTTTCCTGGTATAAGCGATCAAATGCTTGCTGAAGTTCTGGGCGTAGAATTTTACACTGCGGTACTTCAATTACCCGATTTTGGTGACGATCAATAAATCCAATATAGCGATGACGATAGTGCAGCTGCACGCGGTTACGGTATTGATGACGCTCGGGAGATGCGATGACGTCGATCTCGGGCAAGCTTTGATAACTATGCTGGGCTAAAAACTCTAGCTGTTGTTGCAGTGCTTGCTGCTTCAATTCCAGTTCATGCGTATAGCTGGTGTGTAATAAATGACAAGATGGGCATGACTGATAATGTGGGCAGGCCGGATCAACGCGTTGATCTGATGGAATGTCGATCGCAATGACTTTGGCTTCACTCACTTGCTTGCGTTTGACAAGCACCTCGGCGCGCACGGTTTCGCCGGGTAGCGTTTTGGCAATAAAAGTAATTTCTCGCTGCTGAGCCGATTTACTGACCCCCTGAGCCAGCGCATCCAGTGATTGAATAAAAAATGTTTCAGGCATTGCGCAATTTTAATGCACTGGCGCGCGAAAAGACATGCGCTCGCGATTTATATCACCTTAAAGGCAAGGCCTAGGCAGTATAAGCAGGCAACCACCACCACAGCGGGTTTAATATCGCTGAAGCGGCCGCTCAGCAACATTAAGATGGCATGTGCGGTAAAGCCTAGGCCAATACCGTGCGACACTGAGAAACCCATCGGCATCATCACCGCACAAATCCAAGCAGGGGCTGCATCGGTCAGGTTTTGCCAGTGTATCTTTTGCATGTCTCTGGTCATGAGCAGACCAACATACAGTAATGCCGGTGCGGTGGCGTAGGCGGGGATAAAGTCTAATAAGGGCGAGAAGAACAGCGCCACTAAAAATAAAAGGCCGACGGTGACTGCCGTAAGCCCAGTTTTGCCTCCAGCAGCAATGCCTGCGCCTGATTCAACATAGGTGGTAACCGACGATACGCCGAGCGCGGCACCCGCGGTAGTGGCGACTGAGTCTGCAACCATGGCCTTATTCATTTGCGGAAACTGGCCGTTTTCATCGGTGAGTCCCGCCTGAGAGGCGGTCGCCATTAAGGTGCCTGAGGTATCAAACAGGTCGACAAATACAAAGGCTAGAATCACCGAAATCATTGAGATTTCAGTGATGCGGCTGAAGTCCATGGCCATTAGCACGGGCGCTAGCGAGGGCGGAGTGGCCAGTAAGCCGTTAAACTCAGTGAGCCCTAGCAGCGCGGCGATAATCGATATGAGTAATACACCAATAATCATAGCGCCCGGCACTTGCTTATGATCTAGCGCAATAATCAATAATAAGCCCAGTGCAGCGAGCACGGCGGGAGCCTGTGTTAAGTCACCGAGGGTAAGTAGCGTAGCTGGGTGGTCGGCGATGATGCCTGCATTTTTCAAGGCGATAATCGATAAAAAGAGGCCTATGCCAACCGTGATACCGTGTCGTAAGCTGGCAGGTATCGCTTGTAAAATCCACTCGCGAATTTTAAATACTGATAATAGAAAGAAAATTACCCCAGAGACCAACACTGCAGCTAAAGCCTGCTCCCAGCTGTAACCCATGCCACCAACTACAGCAAAAGCAAAAAAGGCATTCAGACCCATGCCTGGAGCTAGGCCGGCGGGAAAGTTAGCCCACAGGCCCATTAAGATACAGCCCATGGCCGCCGCTACGGCTGTTGCGGTAAATACCGCCTCTTTCGGCATACCTGATGCTGCCATGATGCTGGGGTTAGCAAACAGAATATAGGCCATGGTTAAAAAGGTCGTTAAGCCAGCTAGTACCTCGGTTTTAACGCTGGTTTGGTGCTGTGATAATTTAAACAGTTTCTCAAGCATGTCTGGCCTTTAAATATTGTCTATTAGGTCAAAATTTCGGCGGTATGATAGTGACAGATCGGTCAATTGTCTAGATTTTCAGCAACCGATTATCGCATGACTCAGCTTGCACAAGTGTAGTTCTCTTCATAAGCTAAATACATAAACTGTTCACGAGGTGTTTCATCATGGCTGAAATTTTTCGAAAGGTGCAACCGTATGAGTTCAATTATGTTTGTGATCAGTGCCTTCGCGGCATGATGCAGGCCACAGGCAAGGTGATGCAAGGTGGGATTGAGCACCAATGTATGATTTGTTCGCACAAGCAACTATTGGCTAAAAGCTATCCTCATGTTGAATATTTTGCTGAACAGGAGAGCCCTGATTGGAAAGCGGTACAGGCGGACAAGACAACCAATGCTCCAATGCCCACTAGCTTCTAGCACTACATCTGCAATTTAGTTGAGAATAGTTTGAGTGATTTAATTTCGCATAAAAAAGGCCCTTAACGGTTCCAATCAGGTTATAATCTCTTATTAATAATTTCCCCACTTTGCCTACTCAATTCGTTTAAAGGTGTCTCTTCATTTTATC
>JABSRR010000073.1 GCA_013215025.1 Pseudomonadales bacterium | reverse complement strand
GGTACCAGTCTGATTGCTGATAGCTTGGTCGAACAAAAAGCCAATACTGCCTTATTGGGTTTAAGTTCTGAAGATTTTGCTAAGGTTCTACAAGATCAGCCCTCGGTGCGTGAATCAATGCTGAAGTTGGCGCCGTTGACGCTGATGGGTGGCGGACTGCCACTGTATCATGAGGGGCAATTAGTGGGTGCCTTTGCAGTAGGCGGCGCCTTGGTTGAGCAAGATATTGCGCTTGCAAGCAAGGTGCTAGAGCATTTTGCCTAAAAGTGCAAAATCGCGTAAAATTACCCACCATTTTTTTAAGGAGTCAGTATGCCTATTCCAGAAGGACAATTCGCTAAAATCGCCAACGGCTACACCATGCATTACACCGATATGGGTGAAGGNCACCCGGTTGTGTTTCTGCATGGNTCTGGTCANGGGGCCAGCGGACACTCTAATTTTAAAGGCAACTACCCATTTCTAGCCGAAAACGGCTACCGCGTTATTGTTCCCGACCATATTGGGTACGGTTATTCAGACAAGCCAGATGATGTTGAGTATCCGGTAGAGTTTTTTGCTGAATGTATTTTACAAACCTTAGATGTTTGCGGTGTAGAGAAAGCGACATTTATTGGTAACTCGCTCGGTGGTGCAATCGCACTGCATATCGCGCGTTACCACCCAGAGCGCGTTGAAACCTTAAACTTGATGGCGCCTGGCGGCCTGGAAGAGAAAGAAGAGTATTTCAAAATGCCAGGTATGGCGATTTTGGGCGAAATCTTCCGCTCTGGCGAGTACAACAAAGATTCACTTGAACGCTTCATCCGCGAAGGCCTGGTGTTTGATCAGTCTGTAGTTGATGAAGAGCTTATCGAAGAGCGCTGGGATATTTTCACCAAGCAAAATGGTCAAGCCTTAGCCACCATGAAAGTACCAAATATGACCGCAGAGCTTGGCGAGATTACCGTGCCTAGTATTGTATTTTGGGGCCTAGATGAAAAAATGATGCCAGAAACAGGCATTATGAAATTAGCTCATGGTCTGCCCAATGCTCGCATGGTATTGGTATCTAATTGTGGTCACTGGGTTATGGCTGAGCACCAAACGATGTTCAATACCTACACCCTTGATTTCTTGAATGAGCATATTGCTTAAATCGCTTATTTATAGATGAAGACAAGTTGAAGTAAGACAATCATGGAAAAAGAACAAATTAATGCCTACGGCGATGAGCTTTACCAAGCGCTTCGCTCATTCAAGCCAATTACACCGTTTACAGATCGTGATCTTGAAATCTCGATTGATGATGCGTATTACATCTCGCTACGCATGTTAGAAAATCGCCTGCAAAAAGATGGCGAGAAAGTCGTTGGTAAAAAAATCGGCGTTACCAGTAAAGTAGTACAAGAAATGTTAGGTGTGCATCGACCAGACTTTGGCTTCTTAACCGATGTGATGGAATACCCTAATAATGGTGAAACCCCGATAGCGGGCAATATGATTGCGCCGCGTGCTGAAGCTGAAATTGGTTTTATGCTAAAGCAAGACTTAGTCGGTCCGGGTGTCACCGAGCAAGATGTTTTAGATGCTACCGATTACATCATGCCATGCTTTGAAATTGTGGATAGCCGCATTCAAGATTGGAAAATCGCTATTCAAGATACCATCGCCGATAACGCCTCATGTGGCACTTATACCTTAGGTGAAGGTAAAGCAGACCCACGCGATGTTGATTTACCTAATTTAAAGGTCACGGTTAAGAAAAACGGTGAGTTTTTATCTGAGGGTTTAGGTAGCGCTGTACAAGGTAACCCTTTAACAGCGGTTGCATGGCTGGCGAACACCTTAGGTGAGTACGGCATTCCATTTAAAGCAGGTGAGGTGATTCTATCAGGCTCGCTTGTGCCCCTAGAGCCCGTTGTGGCCGGTGATATTATGGAAATGGACTTGCACGGTGTTGGCACCTGTACCGTCAAGTTTGTTTAGTGGGAAAAAGATTTTTAACGAGAGAACATAACTATGAGTCAGAAAGTTAAAGTAGCCATTATTGGCTCGGGTAACATCGGTACTGACCTGATGATTAAAATTTTGCGCACATCTGATGTGTTAGAGTGTGCGGCAATGGTAGGCATTGATCCTGAGTCAGACGGTCTTGCACGTGCAAAGCGCATGGGCGTTCCAGCGACCCACGAAGGCATTGACGGTCTTAAGGCGATGGACCATTACGGCGAGATTAAAATTGTCTTTGATGCTACCTCGGCATACGCTCATGCGGCACATAATGAGGCATTAAAAGCAGACGGTAAAACGGTCATTGATCTAACTCCCGCGGCCATTGGCCCATATTGCGTGCCGGTAGCAAACATTGAAGAACACTTGCAAGAGCAAAACGTTAACATGGTTACCTGTGGCGGTCAGGCGACTATTCCAATGGTATACGCAGTTAGCCGTGTAGCTAAGGTGCACTATGCTGAAATCGTTGCCTCAGTTTCTTCAGCATCAGCAGGTCCCGGCACCCGTGCCAATATCGATGAGTTCACGCAAACAACCGCGCGCGCTATTGAAAAAGTAGGCGGCGCTGAGCAGGGCAAGGCGATTATTATTCTTAACCCTGCTGAACCACCGATGATTATGCGTAACACCGTGTTCACTTTGTCTGAGACAGCCGATGAGCAAGCGATCATTGACTCGGTAAATGAAATTGTTGAAGGCGTTAAGTCTTATGTACCTGGCTATGACTTAAAGCAAGACGTACAGTTTGAATATTTCGATGAATCAAACCCACTTACGATTCCTGGTCGTGGCGAGTTCACGGGCATGAAGTGCTCAATCTTTTTAGAGGTTGAAGGCGCAGCTCACTACCTACCTTCTTATGCAGGTAACTTAGACATCATGACTTCTGCTGCCTTGGGCACAGCAACACGTGTTGCGCAATTGAAGTACTTAAATGTAGATGCGGCGTAAGTAAAGGTTTGGAGAGAAAGATGATTGACCCTAAAAAAGAAAAACTATATATCCAAGACGTAACCCTACGTGATGGTATGCACGCTATTCGTCATATGTATGGCATTGACCATGTTAAAGCGATTGCCAAAGCATTAGATGATGCCAAAGTAGATGCCATCGAAGTTGCGCATGGTGATGGCCTTTCAGGTACTTCATTTAACTACGGCTTCGGCGCACACACAGACAAAGAGTGGATTGGTGCTGTAGCTGACGTGTTAGAACATGCGAAATTAACAACTCTGATTTTGCCAGGCATTGCTATCAAGGAAGACCTTGATTGGGCTTGGGATATGGGTGTACGCTCTGTCCGTGTTGCCACGCACTGTACAGAAGCCGATGTCTCTAAGCAGCACATCGAGCACGCGCGCTCACTCGGTATGGATACGATTGGCTTCCTAATGATGTCGCATATGATTGAGCCGGCTAAAATGGCTGAGCAAGCGAAGTTAATGGAAAGCTACGGTGCTGAAACCGTATATGTGGTTGACTCAGGCGGTGCGCAAAATATGCATGACGTAGCCGACCGCGTTAAAGCCTTACGCGATGCCTTAGACCCTAAAACCGAAATTGGTATTCATGCACACCATAACCTGTCATTAGGTGTGGCAAACTCAATTGCTGCGGTAGAAAATGGCGCGAACCGTGTTGATGCCTCACTTGCCGGCATGGGTGCGGGCGCAGGTAATGCACCGTTAGAGGTGGCGATTGCCGCGTTTGAGCGCATGGGTTGGCAGCATGGTACTGATTTATATAAATTAATGGATGCGGCTGATGACTTAGTACGTCCATTACAAGATCGTGAAGTACGTGTAGACCGTGAAACCTTATCTTTAGGTTATGCCGGTGTTTACTCCTCATTTTTACGTCATGCCGAGGTTGCTGCTGAGCGTTATAACCTTGAAACACGTGATATCCTTGTCGAGCTAGGCCGTCGTCGCATGGTAGGTGGTCAAGAAGATATGATTGTTGACGTAGCGTTAGATATGATTAAGGCGGCTGAAAAAGGCATGAGTATTGAAGAATACTCAGCGTCTATCGATAAGCGTGGTCGCAAGCAACAGCAAGTAACTGATTAAGGTCACACCTTGCTTTAGAAAAGCGGGCATTGCCCGCTTTTTTTTTCAGGCGGCTGATAAATTTTCTACGAGCCGCAAAATACCAATATCCTTCACGAAAAAATATGTGGTTTAAAAATTTATCTGTCTATCGACTTACCAAACCTTGGATTTTGAGCGCAGAGGCGCTTGATAAAGCCTTACAGCATAAGCCTTTTGTTGCCACAACCGCACAAGAGCCGCAGAGCCTTGGTTGGGTGGCCCCGCTGGGAAAGGATTCTGAACTCTTATACCATCAGGCTAATGGCAATATCATGCTGTGTCTGAAGAAAGAGCAAAAAATCTTACCCGCATCGGTAATCAATGATGCCTTAGCGGCAAAAGTTGCCGAGCTAGAGGATGCTGGCGATCATAAACTGACGCGCAAGGAAAAACAGCGACTTAAAGATGAAATTCGCTTTGATTTATTACCACGTGCCTTCGCCAAGTCATCATTATTGTATGCATATATTGCGGTAGAGCAGGGCTTGATTGTGGTGAATAGTGGCTCGCAAAGCGCAGCCGAAGAGTTGTTAAGCCTATTGCGCGACTGTGTCGGCAGCTTAGCGCTGATACCATTGACAGCGAAACAGCTAATTTCAGCTAGCATGACAACATGGCTGCAGCAAGCTGATGCTGTCAGTCAGTTTGAACTGGGTGCTGACTGTGAATTAAAAGATCACCAACACGGTGGCAGTATTAAATGCAAGCAGCAAGATCTCTTATCTGATGATATTTTACAGCTGCTAGCGTCCGGTATGCAGGTCACGCAACTGGCACTTAATTGGCAAGATAAACTTGAGTTTATGCTAGATGAAAACTTTATTATCAAACGCCTTAAGTATTCCGAGCTTATAGACGATCAGTTACAGCAAACCGATGTGCAAACCGCAGCAGAGCAATTTGATGTAGACTTTTGTTTGATGGCGCAAGAACTTCATTCTATGCTATCAGATCTGGTCTCGGCGCTCGGAGGAGAAGCTGAGTCATCTTCGGTTCAGCAGGAGCGTCTTGATGCAGCAAGGGCAGGTCGTTAAAGCCAATATAGTCATGCGTTGTTTAGCTACGATTGAGCGAGCTGGCAACGCCTTGCCTAACCCCGTTTTATTATTTTTATACCTCAGTATCGCCGTCGTACTGTTGAGTGGGATTGCGGCATTTTTTGAGCTCTCAGTAAATGACCCACGCCCTTTAGGCAGTCCGGGTCGAGAGCTGTCTGGCAGTATTTCGGTGATCAGTCTCTGCACCCTCGCTGGGCTGCATCGGATTCTCACGTCCTTAGTCAGTAATTTTATTCAATTCGCGCCTCTAGGCACGGTACTGGTTGCCTTATTGGGCGTCGGTATCGCTGAACGCTCTGGTTTAATATCGGCACTAATGCGTAAAATTATTATTGGTGCGCCTGCTAAATTGGTGACTTTATGCATTGTTTTTGCGGGAGTGATTTCTAATACCGCTGGTGAGTTGGGCTATGTCGTACTTATACCTTTAGCGGCGGTAATATTTCATAGTCTTGGACGACATCCGCTGGCCGGTTTGGCCGCGGCATTTGCTGGTGTTTCAGGCGGCTATAGCGCGAATTTATTACTCGGTGCCGTTGACCCAGTACTGTCGGGAATTACTCAGCAAGCAGCGCAATTAGTGGCGCAGAACTATCAAGTCGGTGCAGAGGCCAACTGGTATTTTATGTTGGCATCAACCTTTCTAGTGACGCTGTCCGCGTATGCAGTCACCGAATATATCGTCGAACCCAGTTTAGGTCGCTATCAGATCCAAGAAGCTAGTGCAAAACAGCAACAGGCAATTACCGCAGAGCTATCAGATGCAGCTTTAAGTGACCTCGAAAATAAAGCCCTTAAGCGTGCAGCCATTGTTGCTGTATTGTTTTTTATTGTGTTAGCGCTAACAGTATTGCCCGAGCACGGCATTTTGCTTAACCCTGCCACGGGAAAGTTAGCAGGCTCACCTTTTTTACAATCTATCGTCGCGTTTATTTTTCTTTTTTTTACCCTGACGGGCATGACTTATGGCTATAGCGTTGGCAGCTTTAAACGGCAGGATGATATTG
>JABSRR010000072.1 GCA_013215025.1 Pseudomonadales bacterium | reverse complement strand
AACTATTGGCGTCAAACACATGTCCAATGATTGTTGTTTCAGCGGTATCCTTTTCAGAATCAGTTACGTTGTCAGTTGCGGCGTAAGACAGTGGTATGAAAAAACAGCAGATTAGCCGAAGGTATAGTGATAGTAAACGCTGACAATGATTAGCGTTTATGTGATAAAAACTGAAGTATTTGCAGCATTGCTTGATCATTTTACTTGGTTGCTCATGCGTATTGCTATCGGTAATAACAGTGCCCAATAAGCGGCAATCAGGGCCAGACCTAGCCAGCTGGGTTCGGCAAATACAGCGTTACGAAAATTTGCCCCAATATAGTAATTAAATGGGATGACACTTAGGCATATTAAAAGTGTCAGTAATAGCCGCTGATAAAGAAAGCTAAAGGCATAATGTAAACATGAGCTGAAACTTAACCAGAGACAAAATAACCACAATGGCGCTACGGCGATATTGATGCCGTTTAAGACAAGGTTGGCCGAGGGTGAGAACATAATCATGCCGGACGCGGCTAGGGCGCTATCAGCGGCGTAGCCGATGATGGCAATAAAAAATAAAATCAGCCATTGCTTGGCATTGCGGTCGATAAGCGCGAAATGAAACAGCAGTAAGAATATGGTGCTAGCAAGAAGGACCGTAGTATTGGCAAAAATGCAGGCAAACCAATTTATTTGAAATACCAAGCCATTGACCACTTTTTTTTGGTTTGGGGTCATCGACTGCGGTAGCTGTTCTATTTGCGCCAACATGGCTAACTTCTGCAGCTGGTGTTTATATTTCGCGCCAGTGGCTTGCTCATTAAAATTTGAGACGTTTGAATAATCCGTTCGCGGAAGCCGCCTTCGCAGTAGCATAAATAGTATTGCCACATGCGGCAAAAAATATCGTCAAACCCTAGAGCTTTCACGGCATCGATATTGGTATTAAAGCGCTGATGCCAGGCATCTAGCGTTGTCGCATAATCGGCAGTGATGTCGTGAAGATCAACAATTTGCATATCGGTATGAGAAGCCACACAGTTGGCAATAACCGACACGCTTGGTAAGCAGCCGCCAGGGAAGATATAGCGTTGAATGAAATCGATATCGTTTTTGGCATCATCATAGCGCTGATCCGAAATGGTTATGGCTTGAATTAATGCCTGCCCATTGTCGTTTAACAGTTTTGAGCATTGCTCAAAATAACTTTGATAAAAGCGATGGCCAACAGCTTCAATCATCTCAATCGATATGAGCTTATCGAACTTACCCTCTAGTTCACGGTAGTCTTGTTTTAACACCGTGATTTTATCGTCCAAGCCAAGTGCTGCAACTTTTTCACACGTGTAGTTATACTGCTCGCTTGAGATGGTCGTTGTTGTGACATGACAGCCATAATGACTAGCCGCATGAATCGCCATGCCGCCCCAGCCAGTGCCAATTTCGATTACCTTGTCATCCGGGCAAAGCTGCAGCTTTTGACAAATGAGATCAAGCTTATGCGTGGCAGCAGATTCTAAGGTATTGTGCTCCTCACTGAAGACGGCCGATGAATACATCATGGTCTGATCAAGAAAAGTTTCGAAAAAGTCATTACTGAGATCGTAATGTGCCGAGATGTTTTTTGCTGAGCCCGATAGCGTATTTTGGTTGGCCCAGTGCAACAATGCACTTGAGGCGCGTGTTAGCCAATTTCGGCTGCGATCAATATCATTAAGTAAATTGATGTTTTGGCACATTAGACGCACTACCGAGAGTAAGTCTGGTGTGGTCCAAGCCCCAAGCATAAACATTTCTGCTGCGCCTATCATGCCGTTGAGCATGATCTGTCTGAACGTTGCGCGATTGTGAACCTGAATACTTGCAACCAGTTCAACTTCATCTGGATTACCTAAGGTTATTATCTCGTTATTGATGGTAAAAACCAGCTTACCGTAGGTAATATTCTCAAAGTATTTGAACACTTGTTTTTGTGCAAAGTCATCAATGATGGAGGATTTGAGTCGAGATTCAAGGTGAGAAAAGTCTGCACTTACAGAAGACATCTTGTATCCTTAGCTGGTCTTTTCGACGGATTCAGCGGTAGTGGGGTTGTCATAAAATGGCAGACGCTTTAGCAGAAATAGCTTCGCCGCTTGCCAATAAATTAATCCTGCGATGCGCCATGTCATAAGCATGTTAAAACCTTTGATGCTAAAAGGTTGGTAGGCTTTCTCCAGTATCAAGGTTGCATCTAACACTTTTTCTTGATCTTTTATGCAGCTAAGGTGCACGTTGATTTGATCGTCGGGGGTGTTGTTAGACCATTGATAATCCATGTCCATTGGATTGAATGGAGAGACATGCATAGCTTTCTCAAAACAAATACGCTGACGTTTTTTGCTTGGATCACAGCCCAAGACGTAGTCAATTCTTTGCCCCCATGGGGTGTTGGTAACCTCAACGACTAGCGCTATCAGCTGGTGTGCGTGGTCAAAGCAATAGAAAACGCTTATCGGGTTGATGACATAGCCGAAGCAGCGTAGTTGCGTTAATAAAAACACCTGCGCAATATTTTTCTCGCCCAGCTCAGCGTTTACTTTTTCAATCACTTGCTGTTTAAGGTCTGGCTGATTATCCTCGGTTTTACCTGTTGATAGGCCTGATAAATAGTCCGATGCAGAAAAGCGAAAAGGTGAAAACCAGCGTGGCTTTAGCTGCGCTAATTTATCCAGATTGATAAACCACATATTTAATGGGTAAGTGAAGCTGTTGAGCTTGGGTGTGAAGCGTCGGTGACGAACCGTGCCTTGATACACCCAATGATTGAGGTCGTGTGCTTCACTAGACGACATTATTCAATATCCCATGTTGCGCCAAGTGCCTTGGCGACGCGAACGCCACTTTTGCAACCATCTTCGTGAAAACCATTATGCCAGTAAGCGCCACAAAACCAGCTGCGGTTAACACCATTGACTTCTGACCAGCGCTGTTGTGCGGCGATGGCATCGAGCGTAAATACCGGGTGACTGTATTGGTAGCGGCCCAACACTTTAGCGTCATCAATTTGTTCAGATGCGTTGAGTGTCACGACGAAGGTGTGTGGGCTCTCAATGCCTTGTAAAATATTCATGTTGTAGCTTAAGACCGCATGCGTTTGTTCGCCGGGCTCCAATAGATAATTCCAGCTAGACCAGGTGGATTGTCGCTTGGGTAATAAGCGGGTGTCGGTGTGTAGCACGACATCGTTGCTTTGATAGGCGATTGCGCCCAGCACGCTGCTTTCTTCTGGGCTTGGGTCGCTCAGCAGTTGCAGGGCCTGATCGCTGTGGCAGGCAAATATAACTTGATCAAACTGCGCATCGTCTTGGTCGGCAAATGATAGGGTAACGCCTTCAGACGATCGACTGACTGAGCTAATCTTCGCATTCAACTGAATGCGCTCGGCAAAGCCTGCACTAATTTTGTCTAAATAGGCAGCGGATCCGCCTTTGATGACTCGCCACTGTGGACGGTTGTTAACGCTTAGCAGGCCATGATTTTTGAAAAATCGCACAAAAAACAACAATGGAAAATTCATCATCATTTGCGTTGATGCCGACCAAATCGCGCAGCCCATCGGGATAAGATAGTAGTCGATAAATTGCTGACTGTAGTTGTTAGCTACCAGGTAGTCGCCCAGACTTGTGTCTGCAGCTAGCTGCCCTTGCTCTAAATCGATAATGGCTTCTTTGTTAAAGCGAAGTATGTCTCTAATCATCTGCCAGTGCTTAACACTAAGAATATTTTTGCGTTGTGCAAAAAGTGTCGCAATATTAGTGCCAGAATATTCATAATCGCGATCTTTGGCGGTGACGCTGAAGCCCATCTCAGTGGTTTGGTTCTCGACCCCAAGCTGATCCATTAAGGCAATGAAGTTTGGGTAGGTCCAGTCATTGTANACAATAAAGCCGGTGTCAATTTGATACTCTCGCTCATCAATACNGATTNACTTAGTGGCGGTATGGCCGCCGATGCGGCTGTCAGCTTCAAAAATGTGAATATCATGCTGCTGCTGCAATAGATATGCAGCAGACAGGCCCGAAATCCCGCTGCCGATAATGGCAATTTTCATGTGGTGGTTCCTTAGGCTTGAGAATGCTCTGCAGGATTGGAGGAGTCTTGGCTAACAATTTTTTGCCAAGTTTTAGGCATAATGCGACTGAGCCATAGTGTGGCATACAGTGATTTAGGAAAGACGTAATGACGTTTATTGCTCGCAATAGCGGCAGCCATAAGGCGAGCGGCCTTGTCGGCTTCAACCATAAACGGCATATCGAAAGTGTTTTTATCGGTTAGCGGCGTTTTAACAAAGCCAGGATAAATAGTATTAACGTCAATTTGATGGTGAGTCAAATCAACCCTAAGGCTTTTGAGAAAATAGTCAAACGCAGCTTTACTGGCGCCATAAAACTCTGCGCGAGCAAACGGTGCAAACACTACCTGTGAGTTAACGCCAACAATTTGGCGTTGGATAGGGCTGGATTTCAGTAATGGAATGGCGGCGTTAATGGTTTTGACTGCGCCATAAAAGTTAACTTGCATGACGTCATCTAATGTTTGCATATCAAGCGGCAGCTGGTCGCTGTATTCGCAGACCCCGGCATTTACTATCACGTGGCTAATATAGTGAAAACGCTGCTGGATTTGTTCTGCCGCGTCACTGAGCGTGTCTTCGTTGCTGACGTCGATAGGAATAAAAGATATGTTGCTGTAATCAGCAAACTCGCTTTGCACAAGGTTTAGGTTTCTCGCGCTCGCGATGATTTGCCAATCATGATGATTTTTAGCGTAAAATTCCAGCAAAGCCTTGCCAATGCCAGAACTCGCGCCCGTAATCCAGATGATGGGCTTGCGATTGTACTGGGAGTGCATATCTTTCCTTAAATTTAGTAGTGACCTAGTTTGCGTTTAACGTAGCGCGTAGCTGAGCCCAGTACCGGTATGTGTTCATACACCATGGCTCCAAGATCGTAAGTGTCTTCGTGAAAAGTAATCTTATCGTCAAATAATAAGTGTGTCATGCCGAGTAAGGTTTGCGGCATATTGCCAAGTTTTGGATGCTGGTAGTGCATATGCCATTTAATAAATGCACTGTGTTCAGTAATAATTTCATCTAAGAACTCAAAGCGGCACTGGTTAGTATTATTGATCGAAGATTGCATATACGACATAACATGATCAATCCCTCTGACTTGATGAATGGGGTCTTTAAACACGATATCGTTGGCGTAGATGTGCTGCATATCAACAATATTTGATTGTTGAAGGTCACGATAAAAAGCCTTAAATTGGCTGATTAACACATCATGTGGTAAAAGTTGTTGATTCATCACAGTTCTCAGAGGGGATTGCCAATGAATTTACGCGTCGTGACTGCGCTTGGATCAAGAAAATATTCATTCTGATGTGATCTAATATAAATATGATCGCGTAAAGGAAACGTTACCCACTATTAACGGAAGGAATTGCCGTGCGACAAACGCCAACGCCGCAGCAGAAAGCCGAAAGAGAAACTTGGGTTCAGTGGATGCATGCCGTCGCTGAAAAGCGAGACGAGCAAGCTTTTGCAAACCTCTTTGATGTGTTTGCTCCGAAAGTTAAAGCTTATAGCCTTGCCCAACAACCAGGTGCAGTAATGGTTGCTGACGAGCTAGTGCAAGAGGTTATGCTCAAGATTTGGAACAAGGCGCATTTGTTCAGTGCAGGTAAAGCCTCGGTCTCAACCTGGATTTTTACCATGGCAAGAAACGCAAGAATTGATTACTTGCGTAAAAACGGTCGATTCGTCAGTGAAATCGACCCTGAGGACATTTATAATCAGCAGGTCGATGAAAGCCAAGATCTGTTTTCAGCCGTACAACAAAAACAGCTGCAGGCAAGTATTCAGCAATCGATCAGTTTGCTGCCCAACGAGCAGGCGCAGGTGCTGGCAAAAGTATATATGGAAGGTAAAAGTCATCAACAGGTGGCTGATGAATTAAGTATGCCGCTTGGTACGGTTAAATCCCGCGTCAGACTGGCCCTTGGTAAATTAGAAGTTATGATGAGGAAAATGCAATGATCTCCTCAAGTGTAAATATTATGCATCACCCTAGCGATCAACAATTAATCGAATATGCTGCCGGTAGCTTGCCACTGAGCCGTGCCCTGTGCGTTTCTGCTCACTTGGAGCACTGCCCACACTGTCAGCAAAATTACCAGCGTTTACAAGCCCTTGGCGGTATCCAAATGCAGTCGATGGCCGACAAGCCGGTCTCTACTTCACTTAAAGATAAAGTACTTGCGGCCATCAAAACTGATGCTGCGAATGACCACTCTGATAATTGCAAACCGGCACTCTCTACCGGTGCGTCGGTTTTACCATCTTCCTCGCACCGTGCGCAGAGCAATATTCCGCACTGTTTGAAAAAGTTCGTGCCGGATAATTTTGCATCATTGAACTGGCGCAAAATTAGCCCTACCGTTTCTTTGACTGAGCTGACTACCGAGGGTAATGGTGCGAAAGCTGCCCTAGTGCGAGTGAAAGCGGGTGGTCAGATGTCTCATCACAGCCACACCGGCGATGAAATCACAGTTGTCTTGCAAGGCAGTTTTTCTGATGAAGAAGGGTTTTATCGTCAAGGTGATTTTGTATTTCGCGACAGTGCTCACAAGCACAAGCCGATTGCAACGAATGACCAAGACTGTATTTGTCTGATCGTTTTAGATGGCCCCATTCAGTTCACCGGCTTCTTCTCTCGATTACTGAACCCGTTCTTGCGTTTAAGTCATCCGTTTCAAGCGGGTGCCGCTTAATTTGGTGCACTATTAGTGCACCTTCCACATCCTCCCCGCTATTATTTTTTGCAAATAGCTTAAAATATCTTTTTATATCAATAGCTTAAAATATTTTAAGACAACTGGCCTGTAAATTGCTTCATCAGTTCCATGCATCCGCTTGAGTTTAGGCGGCCCATGAATACCGAGGTTTGCCTCTTAGCGAAAGTTCAACAGCTAAAGATCAATCCTCTACTATATGATGAGCAGAAAATAGCTGGATGAATTCATTCAACCTTGCCTCGCAAACTTTCCCACTAAAGACTGAGAGCGTTCAAGCCGTGCTGTTAGACACGGTGCATAATCATGTGGGTCCCTTGCAAACGGCGATTTTGGATTGTGGCTACCAGCTATTAAGCTGCGTGCAATCGGTTGATGAGGTGTTTGCTGCGGTGGATCAGTATCAGCCGAATTGTCTGCTAATTCATGTTGGCTACCCAGATGTCGACATGCTAGCAATGCTGGCAAAGCTTGATCAGCTGTCGCCGCTCACGGTGATCATGTTTTCTCAGGAAGATTCGCCGCAGGTTATTCAGCAGGCGGTAGCTGCAGGCGTGGACGCTTTTATTGTTGATGCGGCAGAAGCATCGCGTTTATCGGCAGTCACAACAATCGCTATGGCGAGGTTTCGTGACACGCAGGTGTTAAAGCAGCAGCTGCACTCTACGCAAGGTAAGCTTGAGGAAAGAAAATTGCTGGATAAGGCCAAAGGCTTGCTGATGCAGCAAAAAGGCTTTTCCGAAGATCAGGCCTATAAAAGCCTGCGAAAAATGTCGATGGATAAGGGGCAGCCCATGGTCACGGTGGCCAGGAATATTATCGACGTTTTTGCCTTGCTCGACTAAGGCATTATTTTCTCACCACTTTAATCCCTCCGCCTAAACCGCTACAATAGCCGGCATTTTGCATTCCTCGAACCGCTTCTGTGAGCGACTTTTGCTATGTCGGCGATGGTAGCGGCTTTCTTTACAAGGTTGATTTCATGAAAGAGCAATTAGCGGCGCTATTGAGTGATTCTGTTGCGCAGTTACAGCAAGCGGGCGTGTTGCCAGAGGATGCGCTAGTGCGTGTTCAGTTAGATCGTACAAAAAACAAGGCGCATGGTGACCTTGCAACTAATCTTGCCCTAACCTTGGCAAAAGTGGCAAAGATGCCGCCACGAGATCTGGCAGAAAAAATTGTTGCCGCTTTGCCGGCGAACGATGTAGTCGCCAAAACAGAAATTGCTGGTCCAGGTTTTATCAACATCTTTCTGCAAAACGCTGCCGCTACCCAAGTTGTTGGCTTAATCTTGAGCCAGGGCGAGCGCTTTGGCGTGAGTGATATCGGGCAGGCTGAGGCTGTTCAGGTTGAGTTTGTTTCAGCCAATCCAACGGGACCGTTGCACGTTGGACATGGTCGCGGTGCAGCCGTGGGTGATTCCTTATGTCGCTTATTAAGCGCTGCCGGTTATGATGTTACAGCCGAGTTCTATTACAATGACGCAGGCCAGCAAATACAAAATTTAGCACTGTCAACGCAGGCGCGTTTAAAGGGTCTGGGCCCCAGTGATCCGAGTTGGCCAGCAGATGGCTATCGTGGAGACTATATTATTGATATTGCCAAGGCTTATCAGGCCAAGGCAAGCGTTGTTGCAAGCGATATATCGGTCAAGGCCTCAGGCAATATTGATGATCTTGAGGATATCACCCGTTTTGCGGTGGCGTATTTACGGCGTGAGCAAGACCTAGATTTGAAGGCGTTTGCGGTGCATTTTGATGTCTACTTTTTAGAGTCTTCGCTGTATCAAGAGGGTAAAGTCGACGCCGTTGTGCAGCAGCTAATAAGCAATGATAAGACCTATGAAAAAGACGGTGCACTATGGCTTAAGTCTACCGATTACGGTGATGATAAAGACCGTGTGATGCGCAAAACCGATGGCGGCTATACCTATTTTGTGCCCGATGTGGCATACCATTTGAATAAATGGCAGCGCGGATTTAAGCGCGTTATTAATGAACAGGGTGCAGACCACCACTCTACGGTGACGCGCGTCAGGGCGGGTTTGCAGGCCCTCGATGAAGGTATTCCAGGTGGCTGGCCCGAATATGTTTTGCATCAAATGGTAATGGTGATGCGTGGTGGTGAGGAGGTGAAGATCTCCAAGCGAGCCGGCAGCTATGTCACCTTACGCGACTTAATTGATGAAGTTGGCCGCGATGCGACGCGCTTTTTTTTGGTCTCACGTCGACCTGATTCACAGCTCACGTTTGATATTGATTTAGCTAAATCACAATCTAACGAAAATCCGGTTTACTATATTCAATATGCGCATGCCCGCGCGGCTAGTGTGAATGCTAAGTTACAGGCGCAGGGCTATACGTTTTCACTTGCGCAGGCCGATCTTGGCTTATTGAGTTCAGATGAAGAAAAAGCGCTGTTAAAAACTTTGGCGCACTATCCTGAGATGCTAGCTACGGCTGCGCAAAAGCTAGAGCCGCATTCGGTTGCGACTTATTTAAAAGCATTAGCTGCGGACTATCATAGTTTTTATAATGCGCATAAGGTCTTGCTTGATGAGGAAGGGCTAAGAAATGCGCGTGCTGCGCTAAGCATGGCCAGTAAGCAAGTGATTGCCAATGGCTTGGCTGTGTTGGGTGTGTCTGCGCCTGAAAATATGTAACGCGTCTAAGGATAGATAGGCAAAACAATGAGTCACGATTTCGCAAAGGCCGGTGCTAAGAGCGCAAAAAGTAAAGCGGCTAAAAAACCAGCAGCCCGCAAATCTGCGAAAAAACCTGCGCCAGCAAAGCGTTTTTTGCCAGCTTGGCTATGGTTTTTAGCCGGTGTGATAACAACAAT